>DASQWR010000144.1:0-3532 GCA_035640155.1 Pseudonocardiaceae bacterium | reverse complement strand
GCGTGTCTTCGACGAGGCGGGCGCTGCCCTCAATCGGTTCCCTGGTATCGTCGGGATGCCGCGGACGGACCTCGACGGTGGGCTCTGCTGCGGTGCCAAGGGTCTGCTGGATGAGGGCGGTCGCTTCGGCGAGCTGCCCTTGCAGCGTCAGGCGCGTCGCCTCCGCCATCCGGGCCTGCAGCGCATCGTTCATGGACGGGGTCCCCTTTCCTCTCCTCCTGGCGGTAGCCAGGGGTTCTGACCATAGCAAGCAAAGCACCCCGCCACGATACCTCCCGAGCCTCTTCCCTACTCCGAAGCACAACCTCGCGCGTCCGTCGGGCATCGCGCATTGGCCCCCCGCAGACCCGCTGCCGCGTGTCATCACCATGGTGACGGAGCAGGGAAGTGAGCATGACGATCGCGGTACCGACCGGGGAGCCGCACGTGATGCCTCGTCTGATTCGCTCCCGGCACGCCCTCGATACCTACCTCGCGCGGGGGCGAATCGTCGCGATGACGGCGGGTGGGCTGAACACCGGCCCGGCGCGGCTGGTCGTGACGGTCGCGGGGCAGCCGCCGATCGCGCTGGCGGATGATGCTCTGATCGCGCGGGCGACGCTGGCGAGCTATGCGGCGTTAGGCCTGCGGGAGTGGGAGCAGGACCGAGCCGGTGCAGGGTGAGGGAGATCACCGCCTCGGCCACACCAGGTCAGGGGTGGTGGACACGACCGCTAGAGGGGAACGAGCACGCCGGGCCAGCCGGAGCCAGGGCAACGGAAGCCGAAGCGGGTGGTGTGCGGGCCGAGCACCGCCCACGGCTGGCGGCGGCGAAAGAGTTTGCCGCAGGCAGCACAGCGGACGCGATACGGGCTGCGTCGCGGCATACGCGGCAGGTCCTCGCGGGATGGTCCGTGCTGCGGAGCGGCTTATACGTCGCCATCACGGCCTTCGGGGGACAGGAGCGCACCCGTCTGCTAGGCGGCCGCGGTGCCGACGGGTGCGGCGAGGAGGGTGGTGAGCGCGTCGGTCAGGTCGGTGGACGCTGCGGCAGCGAGCCGGTCGCGCAGCTGGCGGAGGAGGTCTTTCTCGGTTGGGCTGAGCAGGGCGCCCGGGGAGGCACTCACCGGGCCCCAGTAGGCGAGCGGGCCGTTCATGTCGCCGAACGGCAGCGCATCCGTGATTGGCATTGTTGGTGTCATCAAGCCCTCGTGTTATTTGTGATTGTGAAAACAAGTATAAACGATCGGACAGGATGCTTCCAGGCGGCGGTCATGGAAAGAGCGAATACCTGCTATTGCTCCGACCGCGGTGCGCGCGGTGCCCGGCAGCGGGGACAGGTGCCGCGGCGCACGGCGACACCGTCGAGCAACAAGCCGCAGGCACCACAATAGACGGCCACGGTGTGCCGGCTAATCAGATCGGTGGGGGCACGCAGGCGACTGCGGCGGGGTCGTGCCGGTCCCGGGGAACCTGGGGCGACGAGTCGGAGGAGCCGCCGGAGCATTGCTATTGCCAGTCGCGCACCTGAGAGCCGTGTGCCCGCCGCCGTCGGACAAGCTGGCGGATGTCCTGCTGCGCTTGGTCGCGGTCGGAAACCTCGCCACGACATCCTGGCTCTCCCCGCCTTTTGGTGATGCCGCCGGTCTCGAGCGTGCGCGTGGCGGCCCCGCGCCATCCGGCTGATGATCAGGCGGCGTGCAGCACCCGCTGGCGGAGCAAGTCGAAGTTCGCCCGGCCGTACATCTGCCGCTTGACCAGCTTCAGTTTATTGACATGCCCTTCCGTCGGCCCATTCGACCACTCCTCCGTGAGGCCGGCCCGCACGGCCGCGTCATCGGCGCGCAATCCCTTCGCAAACCGCTGCAAGGCCGGCACGTCACTCCGCTCCACGGCCCCCAGCCAGGCATCGAGTTGGGCGCCGCCCCGCTGCCGCACCATCGTCGTGAACGTTTGCGTCAGCTGATACACGGTGGCCACGGTCGCGTCGGCCGCCTGCAGCCGCGCCAGATAGGCCTGCTCCTCCGCGGTGAGCCCCTCCGGCCGGCGGAGAAACAAGGCAGCGACGTGCCGGGCGGTGGGGACCGGGATGGCCTCGGCCCGCGCTCGTGTTCCCACCGGCTGCCCGGCGGCCTCCTCGCGGCGCAGCTGCGCCACAAAGCGCATCACGGTGGAGGCGCCGTGTGGGTAGCCTTGCGCCCGCAGTTCCCGATACAGCCGCATGCCATTCCGGCACCCCGCCTGCCACCGCTCCAGCAGATATGGTTCATGCGGAGTGAGCACTCGGCGGCGCGGGCGGCGCTGCTGGCGAGGCGGCGCCGGTGGGGTCGGGAGCGCCCGATACCGGTACACGGTGCGTCGGTGGACGCCCAGTCGCCGGGCGATATCGTTTGCATCCGCACCGGCAGCGGTCAGCCGCCGAATCGTCTCATACTGCTCCACCCGCCGGGCGTGCCGGCGCTGACGCAGCTCGGTCTGCCGCTGCGGTGCGCGGCGCGGCCGGTGTGGGGTGAGCGGGCCTGGTGCGCTCTCATCCAAGGGAGCGGATTCGGTTCCTTCCCCACCCGATGTCGGTTCGGCGGGCGTCGCCGCGGCGCGCAGTGCGGGCCGGTGCTGCAACAGCAGGACTTCGAGCACCTCGAAGAGATTGTGGAGCAGGTGCCAGCGGTCGGCGACGTGCTGGGCCGCCGGAGCGCCCTGGCGAATGCCCTCCGCGTAGGCCGGCGCTCGGTCCCGCGCCACGACTTCGGCGCCGGGATGCGCCGTGAGCCACTGGGCGAGCGTGGGAGCCAGGCGATCTGGGAGCAAATCAACGATGACGTGGCGTTCGAGGTCGACGAGGATGGTGCCGTAAGTATGGCCTTTGCGCAGCGCCCAATCGTCCACCCCGAGCACCCGCGGCGTGGGACGACCGGGAAGCGGCCTGCGCCGGATGAGCTGCAGCAGGGTGGTCGCCCCGGCCCTGAAGCCCAAGCGGCGCACGAGCCGGGCTCCGCCTTCCCCACCGAGCGCGAGGGCGAGCCGGCACAGCACCTCCGTAAGGCGGTTGGTGCGGCGCGCATACGGGGCGACGACCTCCGGCAGCCGCTCGGTGAAGATGCGCCGCCGGCACGGCGCGTTTAGGCACCGGAACTTCCGGACCGTGAGGTGAAGCCGCACCCGGTGCTGCCCCCAGGGCAAGTCGGTGAGCGTGCGGGCGTACCGGCCGTGGATGCGCCGCGAGAGCACCCCGCAGAGCGGGCAGGGAACGGCCGGCCGCACGCCGACCAGCGTGACGGTAATGTCGTCGGGCTCGAGCGCGACGGTTTCCAAGCAGAGCGCATCAGTGGGAGGGAGCAAGGCAGCGGGCACACGGGCGAGGTTCGACATAGCTCGATCGTAGCGCTGGTCGCACCGACATCACCAAAAGGCGGGGAGAGCCAGGATGTGGTGGCGAGGTCTGCTGTGTGGCACCGGAGAATGGCTTAGAAGGCCTTGTTTTGCCGTGGTGGTGTCTTTGATCACCTCGGGGACTGAATGCCATTTCTCGGCCGTCTGAGGGGCAAACACGGGC
>DASQWR010000143.1:0-11232 GCA_035640155.1 Pseudonocardiaceae bacterium | reverse complement strand
ACCGCCGCGGTCGCGGCGGACCTGGACGCGTTGCGCCGGCTGGCGGCCGCGCACGGTGGCAGCGCGGTGTTGCGCTGCGCACCACCCGAGGTCAAGGCCGGGCTCGACGTGTGGGGTCCGGTGCCCGCGCTGGCGCTGATGCGCAGGCTCAAGGACCAGTTCGACCCGGAGCACCGGCTGTCGCCGGGACGGTTCGTGGGAGGCATCTGATGAGCGAGCACCTGAGCTCCGGCATGGCGGGCACGGAGGGCACCCCGGGCGCGGCGGACGTCGCCCGCGCACCCCATGGAGGCGCGTACAGCGCTTTCGATGAGCACCACCCGCCGGATGCAGCCCTGGTCGGGGACTGCGTGCACTGCGGGTTCTGCCTGCCCACGTGCCCGACCTACCTGCTGTGGGGCGAGGAGATGGACTCCCCGCGCGGACGCATCCACCTGATGAAGACCGGGCTCGAGGGCGAGCCGATGTCCGGCTCGATGGTCTCCCACTTCGACGCGTGCCTGGGCTGCATGGCGTGCGTGAGCTCCTGCCCGTCCGGCGTGCAGTACGACAAGCTGCTCACCGACACCCGCGCCCAGGTGGAGCGCCGGCACGAGCGCAGCCGCGGTGACGCCGCGCTGCGCAACGCGATCTTCGCGGTGTTCCCGTACCCGAAGCGGCTGCGGCTGCTGCGCGGTCCGCTGGCCCTCTACCAGCGCACCGGGCTCGGCCGGCTGCTGCGCCGATCGGGGCTGTTCGACCGGCTCTCCCCGACGCTGAAGGTGATGGAGTCGCTCGCGCCCAGGCTGACCCGGCGGGAGAAGCTTCCGGCGCGGGTGCCGGCCTCCGGGACCCGGCGCGCCGTGGTCGGGATGCTCACCGGGTGCGTGCAGGACGCGTTCTTCCCCGACGTCAACGCCGCCACCGCGCGGGTGCTCGCGGCGGAGGGCTGTGACGTGGTGATTCCCCGCGGGCAGGGCTGCTGCGGGGCGCTGTCGCAGCACATGGGCCGCGAGGACGAGTCGGTGGCGTTCGCCCGGGCGGCCATTGACGCTTTCGACGCGGCCGGCGTGGAGCACGTGGTGGTCAACGCTGCGGGTTGTGGCTCGGCGATGAAGGAGTATGCGCACGTGCTGCGCGACGACCCCGAGTACGCCTCGCGCGCCTCATCGTTCGTGGAGCGGGTGCGGGATGTCTCGGAGCTGCTCGTCGAGCTCGGGCCGGTGGCGCCACGGCACCGTCTGGACCTCACCGTCGCCTACCACGACGCCTGCCACCTCGGGCATGCGCAGGGCATTCGCAGCCAGCCGCGCGAGCTGCTGCGAGCCGTGCCGGGGCTGGAGCTGAAGGAGATCGTGGAGCCGGACATCTGCTGCGGCTCGGCGGGTGTCTACAACCTGCTGCATCCCGAGCCGGCCACGGAGCTGGGTCACCGCAAGGCCCGTAACGTGCTCGCCACCGGCGCGACGGTGCTGGTCACCGCCAACCCGGGGTGCCTGATGCAGATCGCGTCGGCCGTCCAGCGGCAGGGCGCGGACATCGCGCTCGCGCACACGGTCGCCGTGCTGGACGCGTCGATCCGGGGGGTGCCGCTCTTCTCGTGACGGGCACCGCCGCCCGGATCGAGGACCCGTGGCTGGGGGAGGGCGGCCCGGTGCGCTCGATCGTGCTGGTCCTGCACGGGGGACAGGCCCGCAGCGCGGTCCCGGCTCGCCGGCGGCGGCTCAGCTACCTGCGGATGTACCCGTTCGCCCGGTCGCTGCACCGCCGCAACGGCCGGCACGGGATGTCGGTGCGGTTGCTGCGCTACCGCTACCGCGGCTGGAACGAGCCCGAGCTGCATCCGGTGCAGGATGCGCGGTGGGCTCTGACGCAGCTGCGGGAGCGCCACCCCGGCGTGCCGGTCGTCCTGCTCGGACACTCGATGGGCGGGCGGGTCGCGCTGCGCGTCGCCGACGATGCGGCCGTCGTCGCGGTCTGTGCATTGGCGCCATGGACGCGGGAGGGCGAGCCGGTGCGGCAGCTGGCCGGGCGGTCGGTGCTCATCGCACATGGCGACCGGGAGCGCATGACCGATCCGCGGCTGTCCTACCGGTTTGCGGTGCGGGCGAAGGAGGTCACCGACCGGGTGTGCCGGTTCGAGGTGCTCGGGGACGGGCACGCGATGCTGCGCCGGGCGCGGGACTGGTCCGGCCTGGTGTCGCGGTTCGTCGAGGGCGAGCTCGGCCTGCGTGACCCGGACCCGGTGATCGAGGACGCGATGCGCCGACCGGCATCCCACGGCCTGCAGGTCCCGCTGCCGACATGGGCCACCTGGGCGGCATCGGATGCCTAACCCAACGCGCCGGAAGCGTCATGGCTCGCCGACTCAGTCCTCCTGTGCGTTCAGCTCATGGCTGGCTCGCGGGTCTCGTCGTGAACCCAACGGAGATAGGCTGGGTTGCCGGCGGTGACGGGGAACGCGATGACGCAGGGCACGTCGTCGGGGTGGTCGCGGTCGGCGCGGGCGACAATCTCGGGCACGAGCGAGGCGCGGGTATGCAGGCCGACGCGCGCCTGCGGGTCGTCATGGATCTGGCCCTCCCAGCGGTAAATCGCGCGGATCGAGATACTGGTATGCCCGCAGGCGACCAGGCGATCCTCCACGAGTCCGCCAGCGAACTGGGCGAGCCAGTCAGCGTCGTCGGCGGTGATGATGACCTCGACGCAGTCGACGACGGCGTTGCTCGGTTCGGTCATCGAGCCCTCGCCTTCTCCTCGTTCCGCAGCTTGTCCATGAGCCCCCTCACCTCGTCCTCGGTACGGGCGATCGTGCCCCAGCCAGAAATAGTCGGTCAGAGGCGCAGCTCGCCGCGCCACATGTACCCGCCGTCCTCACAATGGAGTGCCGCGCGTGACGGCGACGCACGGGTTCGCATCGAGCGGGGCCCCGGCGGAAGGACCGAACGCCGTGTCCGTCTCCACGTGGCTCGTCGTCTGCGCGACCGTTTCGGCGCTCGCCGATCTCGCGGCTTCGCCGCGGTCGACGACCTCGAAGACCCGGGCGAGGCTCGGCGACGCCCCCAGGGCCTCACGCGCGACCCTGAAGCACTCCAGCGCGGCGGCCGGCCCAGAACTGCGCCAGCCGGGCGGGATCGCGGGCGTCGAAGGTCACCTGAAACCGGGCGTTCATCGGTCATCCCCTGCCGGAGCCGTGGTGTTGGTACAGGTCGCGCAGCAGGGCGATCTCCGCGCCGTGGTGGAGTACCTCGCGGTTGATGTGCAGCACGAGCGTGGCCATCGAATGCTCGGCATACGGTCCCTCCGCGGACCCGCAGGGCTTGACCAGCCCATCGACCCCCAGTCGGCGCACGCCGTCGCACCAGCCGGCGTAGACCTCGTCAAGCTGGGATAGCGCCTCGGCCGCAGTCCCGGCATAGCGGAAGTTCTGGTAGTCCATCGCGGGTCCGTCGAAGTGGCTCGCCACGCGCATTCCGAGCACGCCAACGATCACGTGCCCCAACCGCCATGCGATGGTGGTCACCGGTGGCGGTTCAGGCTCGGGGATCGCGAAGTCGATGGTGTATTCACCGGAGCCCGCCGCGATCGGGGCCGTGCTCTCACCCCGCGGCCGGACGTTCCAACAGCCGTCGGTCGGCTCCCAGAAGTACTCGGTGTCGGTCAGGCCGTCCAGGCGCGGCTGCAGCTGGTGGTGCCAGTGCCGGTCGAGCTGGTCGAGGAGCTCAGCGTTCCAGTCGATATCCATGCCGAACGGTAGGACCTGTTGCGGTCAGGTTCTGTCCGCGAGGGCATGGCTACCCGTGCTCGTGCACGACCTTCACCCAGGAGGGGTCGCGAACACCAGGGTGGTAAGGCGCGTCACACCGCTTGGCCACCACGCCCTCGAGGCGCTGGCTCCGGGTGGCCGAAAGCAACGCGCGGCCGTCGTCATAGACCGGCGAGAGCGCGAGGCAACCGGCAGCGCCCACACCGACCCGTTCGAGGGTGGCCCGACGCTCCTCCAGGGGCCGGTGCAGCAGCGGCACCCCGTAGAGCCGAAGGACGTCGAAGGCCATCAGCACCGCCGGGCGCCGCCGCGCCATCTGTCGAGGCATCTGATGGGGCTTCCGCGCCGGCCGCTGGGAGCCGGTGACGCGCATCCGGTCGGCCAGCGCAGCCGAGGACGGCAGGCCGGCGTCGAGCAGGATGACCTCCCCGTCGAACAGGCCGTCGCCGACCAGGCCCACCAGCCCGGCGAACTCTGGGAAGTGCGCCGTGACGTCCCGTCCAGTGCGTGCGGTGAGCCGCAGGGTGCCCTCGGTGACCTCGGCGAGCACCCGCATCCCGTCCCAGCACACCTCGTAGCGCCACTCCGGCCCTTCCGGAAGCCGACCAGGGATGGGAAGCATCGGGTGCACCCGCTCATCATGGCCATCCGGACCGACGGTTTTCCGTGGTTATCGTGAGCGAACCTTGGGCACTCGCATCCGCACCGTGGTTCCCGTCCCGGGAACGGCATCCACGACGAGGCGACAGCCGTCGCCGAACGCTGTCCGTAGCCGGTGGTCGGCGGTGGCCAGACCGCTCACCGCTGAGCCTGCTGGGTCCTCATCCGGGGGGCCGGCACCCGGGCCATCGTCGGTGACGGTGATCACGCAGTCGTCGTCGGCGTCGACTGCGGAGACCACGACCGCGCCGCCGCCCGGCTTGGCCTCGACGCCGCGGCGCACCGCGTTCTCCACCACCAGCTGCACCACGAGGGACGGCAGCTCGACCGGCAGCACGGCGGGCGCGACCTGCAACGTGACCTGCAGCCGCTCGTCGAGCCGGGCCTGCTCGAGCGTCAGGTACCGCTCGACGTTGTCGAGCTCGTCGCCGAGCGTGGTGTCGGCGGCGGACCGGAAGCAGTAGCGGGTGAAACCGGCGAACACGACCAGCAGCTCCCGAGCGCGGTGCGGGTCGCTGCGCACCAGAGCTGCGATCGTGGTCAGGGCGTTGTAGAGGAAATGTGGGGCGAGCTGAACCCGCAACGCGTCCACGTCACCGCGGGCCCGTCGCAGCGCTTCGTCCAGCTCGGCGCCCTCCCGCTCGTCGAGTCCAGGGGTGCCCGCAGCAGCACCGAGCACCACGGGCGCCTGGACCGCGGCGGGATGCATGCCCGGTCGCAGCCCTCGCCAGCTGGGGTGAGCGAGACGGCCATGCGCGGTCCACTGCCGGTATGCCACCTCGCCCAGCAGCTCCGGAGCCACCCAGTGCGCCGCCCGGGCGGTCTCCGCGGGTACCTGGTCGAGGAACGGGCTCGTGCTCCGGGCCAGGGCGGTCAGCAGGTCCAGCAGGTCATGGCGGGTGGCGGAGCTCAACCCCCCACCGACCTGGCCGACGTAGCGCAGGCCTCGTTCGGTGGGCACGCCCACCAGCAGGGAGCCAAGCGCATCCCCCGGGCCACGCTTGCCCGGCACCCAGCCACCGATGACCACCTCCTGGCTGCGGCGCACTGCTGTCTCCACCCAGCTCCGCGAGCGGCGGCCTGGCTGGTAGGTGGAGTCGGCGCGCTTGGCGACCACGCCGTGCAGGCCGTACTCGGCGGCGGTGTCCAACACCGCCTGCCCCTCGACGTCCAGGAAGCAGGGGGGCAGCACCACGGGCCCCCGGGCCAGATCGAGCTCCTCCAGCAGCTCTCGTCGCTGCCGGTAGGGCAGCTGCAGCGTGGAGCGGTCATCCAGACGCAGCAGGTCGAACACGTAGTAGGCCACCGGCACCTGCCGCCGCACCCGGGCGGAGGGCCGTTGCACGTTCATCCGTGGCTGCAGTCGCGAGAAGCTCGGCCGCCCACAGGCGTCCAGGGCCACGATCTTGCCGTCGAGCAGCACGCGACGCCGCTCGGTCAGAGTGGGGAGGACGTCAAGCTCGGGGTAGCTACCGGTGATACCGCGGCTGTGCGCGCCGAGCAGAAGCAGCCGGTCAGGCTGGACGTCGGCCAACGACCGGATTCCGTCCCAGGTGAACTCGAACGCCCACCCAGGTTCCTCGGGCATCGGACCGGTGGATGCCAGCATGGGACGGATCTGGGAGGACGCTCCAGGTGGTACCCCCGAGCCACCGGTCATCGTTCCCCCGCGCGTCAGGTCGGTACTTGTGGTCACGTCGCACCGGAAATGCTGGTCACCATACCCCTGCTTTGCTCGGACGCGGCCCACGCGGTGAGGCGCGGGCCGTGCCCCCAGCACCTTCCGAACGCAGCACCTTCCGAGCCGTACAGTGAGACGAGATGGACAGAGGTGCTTCCCTTGACGGCTCCACCAGCCGAAACGCGCTCGTCGTGGAGTACATCCGGCCAGGGGTGCCCCAGATCGTCACTGTGCACAGCCGTATCGTCGCCGCTCAGCTGAAGCGCGCCGTGGGAAACATCCGGGTCACGTCCATGGCCGAGATCGTTGCTCCCGCGCTGGCCGCACCGTGCCTCGACGACGGCCTTCTCTCGGTGCGGCGCACGCCGGAGGGGTTCTCCGGCGTGCGAGCCGGCGATGGTCATCCGCGGTTCGTTGATCTCAAGCCATCCCGCCCTCGCCGCGGCCAGTGGCTGCTGGCGAACCTCGACTCGCTCATCCACCCCTTCGAGCCCAGCGCCCGGATCCTGACGGCTGGCCTCCTCGGATTCCTGTTCATCCTCGTCCTGGACACCGTGGCGACGGCCCTCGTGCTCGGCCTGCCGACTGTTGACGCCTTCCTATACGGTGACGAAGATCATTACCACGGTTGGGCCGAACCAGGCGATCGAGGAGGGGCCCGCCTGGTCAAGGTCTTCTCCTCGGTGACCATGCTCGCGGCTCTTGCCTTCACAGCGCTCGTCACCGCGGGCATTGTCAACCGATTTGCTCGACCGCCGGCTGACCACCATGGTCGGCTCCCGGGTGGTTCCACGCAGGGGCCACGTGGAGGTGATCGGCCTCGGCCACGTCGGGCTGCGGGTGGCTCTGCTGCTGCGCGAGCTCGGCGCACCCGTGCTCGCGGTCGAGAACGACCCCGACCGCTACAACGTCGCCCGGGCGAGGAACTACGGGCTTCCCGTCGTCATCGGCCGGGGTGGGAGCCACTTCCTGCTCCAGCGGCTCTCGCTGGCCCGGGCGCGAGCGCTGGCGGCTGTCACAAGCCACGAGGTGGAGAACATCTCGATCGCGGTGGCCGCGCTGGGCATGCAGGAGGACCTTCACACGATCCTGCGGGCCGGGCGCGGCGATGTGGTGAACGAGACGCGTTCGCTGTTCAGCATCGGCGTGGTGCGAGATGTCTACCGGATCGGGGGGACACTGCTCGCGGCCGCGGCTCTGGGATCGGATGCCACGGATGCGTTCTTGCACGAGCAGACGGTGTACCTCATCACACCGGACGGCCGGATCGAACCGTTCGAGCCCGATGTTGCGGATGTGCAAGCCCTGCCTACCGCATCGGCCGCTCGACCGGATCGAGAGTCATGAGGCGAACGATGGCGCCGCACGTCACCGAAAGCTGTCTCGCGTCCCCTCTGCCTCGGTCCGTCGTCGCCAGGCTTCGGGCGGCCGGTTGTGTCTTCGCCGAGGACGAGGCGCGGTTGCTCCTCTCCGCGGCACGGACGCCAGCCGGCCTCGCCGCCATGGTGGCCCGGCGAACCGCCGGCCAGCCGCTGGAACACGTCCTCGGCTGGGCACAGTTCTGCGGTCTGCGGATAGCCGTGGACCCCGGAGTCTTCGTACCGCGTCGGCGCACCGAGTTCCTCGCCCGCCAGGCCACCGCCCTCGCCCGCCAGGCCACCAGTCCCGCCGACCAGGCCCTCGCCCGGCCACGAGCTGTCGTCGTGGACCTGTGCTGCGGCTCGGGCGCGGTGGGCGCCGCGCTGGTCACGGCCCTGGACCGGGTCGAGTTGTACGCCGTCGACATCGACCCGGCCGCAGTGCGGTGTGCCCGGCGCAACCTCGCCGCCACCGGTGCTCGGGCCTATGTTGGCAACCTCTACGAGCCGCTGCCCCCTACGCTGCACGGCCACGTCGACGTCCTGGTCGCCAACGCGCCCTACGTACCCACCGAGGCGGTCGGGCTGCTGCCGCCGGAGGCCCGCATCCACGAGCCGCGGGTGGCGCTCGACGGCGGCGCGGACGGACTGGGCGTGCTGCGGCGGGTGATCGCCGCGGCGCCACGATGGCTGGCACCGGGTGGCTCCCTGCTGGTCGAGACCAGCGAGCGCCAGGTGCCGCAGACCGTCGACACCGTCGCCCGCACTGGACTGATCCCGCAGGTGGTCAGTTCCGACGAGCTGAACGCCACCGTCGTCATCGGAACCAGGCCCGCCCTCCAGAATGGACCGGCGGCTGATCGTGTGGAGCGGGCGACGGGAATCGAACCCGCGTAGCCAGTTTGGAAGACTGGGGCTCTACCATTGAGCTACGCCCGCACGGCCCGGCTAGCTGGGGACGGGACCAGCCTAGCTGCTGTCCGCCGACGCCTTGCGGTGACCAGGATCGCTCCGTGATCGCGTACGCTACCGCCAGCAGCACGGGGTGTGGCGCAGCTTGGTAGCGCACTCGCTTTGGGAGCGAGGGGCCGTGGGTTCAAATCCCGCCACCCCGACCAGGTCAGGCAGGATGGGAGCGATCTTGTGCTCTGACGTGACCGGCCAGGTGCAGCAATCGTGCAGCAACCGATGCTCACAGGTCCTCCCACTCGATCTTGTCCAGCGCCTCACGCATCTGGTCGAGGTTGGTATGGGCGTAGATGCTCATCGTCACGTCGAGGTCGGCGTGCCGGGCGACCGCCTGGACGATGTGCGGCGGCGTCCCGAGCTCCAGCAGCAGGCTCACGACGGTGTGCCGGAAGTCGTGGAGCCGCACGTGAGGTAGACCGGCGCGAGTGCGGCTGCCGTCGAAATGCCGGTTCAGGCTCCGGGGCTCGATCGGGGTGCCGACGCTCGTCGGGAACACCAGTTTGTGGTCGGTCCAGACCTCGGAGGCGTCGACACGCTCCTTCTCCTGGTGATCTCGATGCTTCAGGAGCACACGCCGGGTGATCTTCGGCAGCGGGATCGTCGCGTCGGACGCCTCCGACTTGGTGTCGTCAACGAGCAACTGTCCGCGGACGCGCTGGACGGTCTGCACAACGGTGAGAGTGGCCTTGTCGAGTTCGAGGTCTTCCCACCGCAGCCCCAGCAGCTCGCCGCGACGTAGACCGAGCGTTGCAGCCACGACATAGAGTGCGTACAGCCGGGTGCCCTTGGCCTCCCTGAGGAGCCGCTTCACGTCCGGAACCTGGAGACCCTTGCCGATCTTGTAGCGAGGCGCCGGAAGCTGGACCAGCTTTGCGACGTTGCGGTTCACCAGCTCCTCGCGTTCAGCGCTACTCAGGGCGTTCCGTAACACGGCGTGGATGAACTGAACCTGTCGCTTCGAGGGATGCTGCTTGCAGCACCGCCTGCGCTACAGCACTGCCTCGCCTGTGTGCGGTAGCGGTCGAGGCGGTGGTGCAGCAGAGGCACTTGGCGCGCGTGACCGCGATCAGTTCCCGCACGTCCGATGCTCCGAGCCGGTCGAGTCGCTTCCGCCCGAGGACGGGACTGATGTGCAGGCGGACGACGCTCTCGTATCCGCGGTGGGTGGTTGCACGCTTGGTCTCGGCGACCTCGGCGAGCCAGCGGTCGAGGTACTCAGAGAGCGTCATCGCCTTATCGGGCACCGGGACGCCGCTCGCGGAGTTGCCGCGGAGTCTGTCGAGCTTGGTCATGACCTCCTCCGCAGAGCGGCCGTAGACCCACCGCCGCTTCCGAACACCAGCGGTGGTGTAGACGTAGGCCGATCCGGCCCAGAGCCCGTTGTCCGACCGCTGGAAGATCGTCCCTTCTCCGTTGACGCGCTTGCGGCGCCTGTCCTGCGACGAGCGCGCAGAGTTGCCTGCCATCACGCCACCTCTTCCAGGAGCCGGGCGATGTACTCCTCGACAGCGGTAGCGGGGATGCGTCGGAGGCCGCCGATCTTGATGGAGCGGAGTTGCTGGGTGCGGATCAGCTCGAAGACCTTCCAGCGACTGATCTTAAGCAGGTCCCCGGTCTCTTTGACGGTGTAGACGATTGCGGGCACGAGTCCTCCTCCCTTGGTCAGAGCCAGCTTGTGATGAGGGTGGTGGCGGAGATTCCGGCGCTGGCGCCGAGGACGACGCCGACCATGACGGGGGGGCCGATGGTGCGGGTTTTGGCGAGGATCGCGATCAGTGCGAGGGACAGGAGCAGCAGCGTGACCGCGACCGTGGTCGGGATGGGCATGGCGGTTGCCTTTCAGTGGTCGAGGCGGACGGCTCGGGCCGGAATCGGCGCGGGTGGGAGGGCGGCGGCGTCGGCGGCGAGGAGCTGTGCCCAGGTGAGGGCCTGCTCGGTGTGGCGGGCGGCGAGGGCGCGGCGTTCAGGGGTGGTGAGGTAGGTGGCGCGGGCGTAGTGCCACTCGGCGTCGGTCTGCACGATCACCTGACCCGGCCGGGGGACAGTGAGCGCGCGGCGGTGCGCGTCGTCGTCGAGCGCGGACAGGACCATGCGGGCGGTCTCGATGTCGTTCACCCGCGCGCACACTCGGCCGCCGACCTGGGCGCGCACGGCGGTGATCTTCTTGCCGAGGTCGGAGCCGAAGCGTTGCCCGGCGAGGATCACGTGGATACCGAGTGCCCGGACCAGCTGCACCACGCGGAGCAGCTCGTTGATGGCCTGCTCGTCGGCTAGGGTCAGCTCCGCGATCTCGTCACAGACCACCACGACCCGGCGCAGCTGCATGCCAGCCACAGCGGCTTCCTCGAAGCTGCCGACCTGCAAGCGGCGGAACCCGCCGGCGCGGCGCTCGGCGAGGTTGAGCAGTTTCGTGCAGCTGGCGGTGACCTGCTGGGGTTTGGCGGCGATGGTGGTGGCGCGGGGGCGCCAGGGTTCGGCTTCCAGGCCGAACTTGAGGTCCCACAGGATCAGCGCGGCGTCGGTGGGGGCGAGTGCGGCGAGGATCGCGGCTTGGATGGCGGACTTCCCCGACCCGGTGGCCCCGGAGACCACCGTGTGCGGCACGGCGGGCAGGTCGATGCGCCAGGGCGCCCCGGTCTCGGTCAATCCGATCGCCAGCACCCCGGGGGTGATCTCGCGCGGTAGGTCGATGACGCGGTGCAGGGGGTCGCGGCGCAGCAGCCGCAGTTGTAGGTAGCCGGGCTGGTCCTCGATCTCTACCGCGGAGGCGGCTTGGCAGCGGGCGGTGTGGCGCAGCGCGGGCGCCAGCGCGGTGTAGG
>DASQWR010000142.1:0-4214 GCA_035640155.1 Pseudonocardiaceae bacterium | reverse complement strand
GAGTTCGGCACCCGCACGGTCACCCAGCCGGAGGTGGCGAGCTTTCCGTTCCTCGGTCGGAGGTCCCGCTGCTGCTGCGCCAGCAGGGCATCTGCAAGCCGCGCCGGCTCGATGCAGCGCTGGCCATCCGGACGACGTGGACCCCACCGGGCAGGCAACCACCTTACGTCGACGAAGAGGGGCCCGACGGACTGATCCGTTACGCGTACCGCGGTGATGACCCTGACCACTGGGACAACGTCGCGCTGCGGCGGGCCGGACAGTACGAGTTACCGCTGGTGTGGTTCGTCGCGGTGTCGCCCGGGGTTTACCACGCGCAGTATCCAGTCTACGTGGTGGCTGACGAGCCCGAACACCTGCGAGTGGCGTTGGCGGTCGATGAGGCGCAGCGCTGGCTCCCATCGCCAGTTGCCGAGCCGGACCGACGCCGTTACGTCGAACGACTCAACAAGCTGCGGCTGCACCAGCCCGGTGTTCCGGGCGCGAGTGCTTTCCGCCTACGGCGCTGCCCGTGCAATGTGCCGCCTACGGCACGCCGACCTGCTCGACGCGGCGCACATCCTTGCGGACACTCATCCCCGAGGAACGGCTGTGGTCCCCAACGGGCTCGCACTGTGCAGCATCCACCACCGGGCATACGACCGGAACGTGTTCGGCATTCGGCCGGATCTCGTGATTGAGGTGCGCCGGTACATCCTCGAAGAGATCGACGGTCCGATGCTGCGGCACGGCCTGCAGGAGATGCGGGGCCTGCGGATCCAGGTGCCACGGGCGATCGCGGCGAAGCCGGATCCGTCGCGGCTCGAGGAGCGCTACGAGACATTCCGTGCCGCCGGCTGATCCGGTCTCGCCGCGCTCGACCCCGGCTGGACACTGCCCAGCGGGTTCCCGGACAGCCATGCGAGGGGAACGATGGAAGCAATAGCAGCGGTACCCCGCCATCGGGCCCCTTGCGGTGCAGGCTCCTCGAGAACCAGGTCGAGAGCACGACCGTTGGGCTTGACGTACAGGCGGCAGGCCACGATTCACCTGAGGCGGTGACACAATGGTCTGTCTGGACGGGTGTCGACGATCCGTGGCGCTCAGGGACGACGGGGGAACTGAAGTGGGCGGGTACGAAGCAGACATCGGACAGTTGCGGCGGTCAGCGGATGCCGCCACCTCGGTCGGCGAGCAGGCCAGTGAGATCGCCCTCGGTGCGTGCCTGAATCGTGTCGCGATCGGGCTGCCGGGATCGGAGTCGGCGGTCGCGGCAGCGAAGCTGGCCGGTGCGTGGGAGCAGCGGCTGAATACCTGGGCTGCTGACATCTCCAGGTTCGGGGAAGCGGTCTCAACGGCGGCTGATGGCTACGTGGCCAGCGACGAGGCGGCTGAGGGAGCCTTCGGTGGGAGCCTGTGGGAACGGATGCTGCCATGGCCTTGACCTACGGGGACGTCCGCGCTTGGGATGCGGACGCGGTGGACGAGGCGGGCAACACCGTCCGGGAGCGTAAGGAGAGGCTGCTGGGGCTGGAAGACGACCTGGCAGCGACGGCGGTGTCGTGGCGCTGGGATGGGGATGCTGCCACTGCCGCCCGGCAGGAGATCCGCAAGCTCAATGACCGCGCGGAGCGCCTCGTCGCCGAGGCCAGTTCTGTGCAGCGCGCCCTATACGACGCCTCTGATGGGGTGCGAGACCTGCAGCACGCGGTGAAGGACGCCGACGCGAAGGCCGCCGCCAACCAGTACACCATTACCTCCGAGGGGGCGATCCGCGACGATGCGCCGCCCATGCCCCCGCCACAGTCTCGGTTCGAGGCTGAGGAGATGGCGGACATCCGGCAGCACCGCGCCCGCGTCAGGGCTGAGCTTGATTTTGAGATTCAGCGGATCCTGACGCAGGCGGGTGAGATCGATCGCACTCTCGCCGACGTCATGAACAAGGCCACCACCGGAGAGATCTCCGACGAAGGTGCGTCGACCCTCGCCAAGGCAGACCTCACCCAGATCACCGAAGATGGGCACTACAAGATCGGCGATCCGGAGGAACCGCATATTGAACGCGATGATGATTTTGAGTACGATTCAAAGGACTCGAACTGGCGTGACCACCTCAATAAAATAGAGTGGCTGGCTAAGCTACGCGCCGCCCAGATAGCTGGCCATCTACCCGACGGCACGGCAATGTATGAGCACTACTGGAAGAACACCGGAGAGCCGAAGGAATTCGACTACGAGAAGGCGTACGACGACGACGCCGGGGTTCGGGCTGGCGTTGACCTGGAGATTGCAAGGGCGCAGGCGGCGGCCGAAGAGCTGATCCGGGCGGGAAACACGGATTTCACTATGACTGGCCAGGGATCCAACGTATCTAAAGATTACTATCCGCAGACGGAGAACTGGCAGAAAGCGATCGGTGGGTACCAGGCGTGGAGTCATGGGGATGTTCACGTGAATGGTGATACCGTGACTATGGAGATCACCGTGCGCGGGGAGGACCGGTACAACTTCAACGGTGGTCAGAACGATATCGCGACCGGTGCGCCCGATAACGAGAACGGAAGGTTCACCGAGATCGGATGGGCCAAACCGTTCGACACCCACGGGTCGCTTACCAGGACCGTCACCTGGGAGCTTGGCGAGGCACCCGATACGACGCCGCCCATAGCGGGCGGCTCAGATGAGCCACGGGGACGCGAGCGGGACCGCGGACCGACCCCGGACAACCCGAGAGAGCGGCGATAGTGCAGACCGTAACGGCGCGCCGGTACCTGACTCTGTCAAGAGTGACCCTGAGCGTTGTAGCTGCCCTCTGCATGAGTATCACGGTGTCCTGCCAGGTACCGGCGGAAAACGAAGGAGGCCGAGTGAGTACCGAGGCAGAGAAATCAGGATCGGGCGAGCTTCGCACCGACAAGGAACCACTGACGAAGCGTTTCTCAGTGTTGAAAACCCCGCTTGAGGTCCGGTGGATGTCCGGTACGTACGGCAACGAACGGAACCCGGGGCCGTCGACATACTGGATCGACGCCGTGATCACTCTTGACGGCAACGAAATCAACGATCTGACGGCGTCCTACTCCCTCACGCCAACCGGCCAGACTCCGTCAGTCGTGGACGGAATGAAGGAGCATCTGCCGCCAGGCCCCTTCCAGACCAGCGATACGCTGAACGCCGCATTCAAGGAAGGGCGCTGGTGGGCTCGCGCCTACCTCGATCCACAGTCGAACAAGCTGGTGCTGGTCGCGACCGGCACCTGATGTCCTGCTGGTCGGGCTGGGCGAAGCCCGTTAGCCGGACCCGTCGGGCTGATGTAGCTCCGGGGCGGCCTGATCGCGCTGACTCGGCCAACACCAACCGCGCACGTCACCTGTCGTTCGTCGAGACCGGTCGCGCCCGGCTCAGCGCGGACATGGTGGTGCGGCTGGCGGAGTATCTCGACGTACCGTTGCGGGAGCGCAACGACCTGCTCGTCGCCGCGGGCCACACGCCGCACTACCCGGAGACCAGCCTCGACACTGCGGAGCTCGGGCCCGTGCGGGACTCGTTGCAGCTGCTGCTCACCGCGCACGAGCCCTGCCCCGCGGTGGTCGTCGACCGGCAGTGGAACCTGGTGCTGGGCAACCGGGCGGTGCCGCTGTTCACGGCCGGGGTCGCCCCGCACCTGCTGGAGCCCCCGGCGAATGTGCTGCGTCTTGCCCTGCATCCCGATGGGATGGCACGCGCATCACCAACCTCTGCGAGGTGCGGCACCACCTGCTGGCGCGGCTGTCCCGGCAGGCGCTGCTCACCGGGGACCCGGCGTTGGCGGCGCTGTCCGCGGAGCTCGCCAGCTCACCCGGCGGACCGCCGGGTGAGACTGCCGGGGGGTTCGAGCCCATCGTGACGGTCCGGCTGCGCAGCGAGCACGGCGAGCTGAGCCCCTTCTCGACGATCGCGACGTTCGGCGCGCCCGCCGACATCACCGTCTCCGAAACTCGCGATCGAGACCTTCACCCCGTGGACGCGCCGACCGCGGGCGCCCTCCGGGCGCTGCTGCCGCCTTCATGACAGGGAGCCACCGTGCGAGGCGCCGAAGGTCGAGCGCCAGCGGTTGTTGACCAGGCAGCTGAGCCGGAACCGCAGGGGTCCAGCGCACCCAGGTTGGCCGGGCCGGTTGGTCTCCGCTCCCAACCCGATGTGCACGTCGTCTCGGATGGCTCAGCAGCGCATCTGGCTGGGTCGGGGCGTCCGGG
>DASQWR010000141.1:0-9246 GCA_035640155.1 Pseudonocardiaceae bacterium | reverse complement strand
CCCGACCTCGCACACTCGCTGACCAACCTGGCGATCACGCTGTGTCGGTTTGACCGGCACGAGGAGGAATTGGAGCTACGCACCGAGGTGACCGTACGGTGGCGGATCTTGGCTCACCTCGACCCCGACGAGCACGACGACGCCTACCAGCGCGAGCGAAACCGGCTCGCCGCCAGCTTCTCCCAACACGGCCGCGACCCCGGCGCAGCTGGCGAGCAGAAGACAAGCTCGCGGGCACCTTCCACGCGGAGCCCACTGAGACGGAAACTGAGACGACACCACCTGGCTGAGATCATACCAACCAGCGTTTCCGCTGGTCAGGAGCGTGGCCAGGGGCGGGGTCGAACCGCCGACCTTCCGATTTTCAGTCGGACGCTCGTACCAACTGAGCTACCTGGCCGGGCAGACCGGACGTCGGCCTGATGCTGCTGAGCGACCCTGACGGGACTTGAACCCGCGACCTTCGCCTTGACAGGGCGACGCGCTAACCAACTGCGCCACAGGGCCTTGAACTTCCTCTTCCGTGCCCCCAACGGGATTCGAACCCGCGCTGCCGCCTTGAAAGGGCGGAGTCCTAGGCCGCTAGACGATGGGGACGCTGGTCGTCCAGACCTGCCCGCGACGGTCATCCGCCAAGAGCACGCTCAGCATAGGGCACCGGCAGGACGGCCTTCAAACGGGCGGTCAGTCGTGAGCCGGGGCGCGCACGGTGCTCCGAGTCCGAGGACTCAGCGGCGGACCGGCGGGATGCCGTCTTCGCCCTCGATCAGCCCCAGCATGTCCAGCAGCAACCGGCAGTCCTCGGCACCGGCAGCGGAGCGTGCGACGGCGAGCCGCGCCCGGTCCACTTGCTCTTCGGTGACGCGGTGTGGGTCGACACCCCGCTGCGTCGGCACCGCTGACGACCGGCTCAGCTCCGCACCGGTCTCCCGGCTGAGTGTATGGGTATTCGGCAGACGACCCACAATGTCCTCCTCGATTTCGTTCCGGCATGTCACCTGATGCCGCTCGCCGCACGGTACCTACCGCTCACCGCGCCCGCAGCCCCTCAGGGGGTGACGAAGGAGACTACTGACCGCTAGCTATCGTGAGCTGGGCCACCCGAATGGGTGGCGATCGCGTGCGCCCCTGGTCCGGGATCAAGCGGAGACGGGGAGTCCGGTGACGTAGGCGTGTCCGGTGGCGGTGAGCTCGGCTCGCACGCGCTCGCCAATCCTGCCCGGAGCACTCGCCCGGAGCAGACCTCGTCGGGCCAGCTGATGGGCGGTGTACTGATCGCAGCAGCACAGTCCGTCGATGTAGAGGTCCGGCTCGCAGCTGCAGACCAGCTCCACCCGTCCGGCGGCAACCGCCCGGAGCATGGCCAGTTCGCGGCCGGTGGCCAGCTGGTTGCCGGGTTCGCTGCCCCGTTCGTCCTCGGCTGTGCCGTACACGACGTCCCCGCCCTTCGCTGACACGTGCTGCCCGTTCGACCACATCGGGTCGCCGCTGGTTCCATCGATGTGCCGACGCGCAGCGTTACCACCCTCAGCCGCGAGTGGGGAGCAGCTCGATCAGCTCCGGCGCTGGCCGTCCACCCGGGTCTCGACGCCCTCGGCCAGGAAGCACAGCCGGTCCTTGACCGCTCCCGCCCCGTCGAGTGGCGCCGGGTAGCAGAACGCGGCGTCTGGTATCAGGCCGCCAGCGGCTCGCAGGCTGTGGTAGGACGCGGTGCCCTTGTAGGGGCAGACGGTGTGCGTGGCCGACGGCACCAGGACCTCGGGTCGTACGTCCTTCGCAGGGACGTACCAGCGGTTCGGCAGCCCGGTCTCCGACAGCACCACCGACCGGCGGGTCTGCGCGATCACCTCACCCCCGGCCAGCACCTCGACGTGCCGGCTGCTGGACCGCGCGTCCACGCGGTGATACGGGTCACGGAGGTGCCCCTGCACCTCCTCGTCCTCGTCGAACCAGGCGTCCATCGGGTCCCAGTACGGCGCGACATACCCATGCAGCCACTTCGCAGCCGGTATCGGCTCGGGGTAGGCCCACACCGCGTCCGGAGCGGTGCGCTCCCCCACCACCAGCGACCAGTACGCGGCGTCACCCTTGAACGGGCAGTGCGTGACGGTGTCCGAGGCCCGGAGCAGGTCCTCGTTGACATCCGCACGGGGCACGTAAAGCTGCGGCAGCAGGTTGCTCTCGTGCAGCAGCATCCCTCGGGTCGTGTCGAGCACCGACTCCCCGGCGAATTTCGCCCGCACCCGGCGCGGGAACGGGTCGAACAGCAGCCGGTGCCCCGGAGCGTCGATGCGGTAGTTCACAGTCGTTGGCGGGGCGCTCGACAGGGGGCGCCCGGACATCGTCAGGCTCATGTCTCCAGTGTGGGAGCCACCGGGCGAGCGTGCTCAGCGGCGAGCGGACGGCGGAGGCACCACCGGGCCGCAGTTGCCGTCCGGCGCGATGTCCAGGTCGATGATCACCGGGGCGTGATCGCTGGGGCCGCTGCCCTTGCGGGCCTGCCGATCCACCCATGCGGCGCACGCCCGCTGCGCCACCGGCTCCCCAGCGAGCACGAGATCGATCCGCATGCCGAGGTCGCGGTGGAACATGCCGGCCCGGTAGTCCCAGTAGGTGAACACCCGCTCGCCCGGCCAGCGGTCCCGGACCACATCCCGCAGGCCGAGGGCGTACAGCTCGCCCAGTGCCTGCCGCTCCGCGGGAGTGACGTGGGTGGCGTCGGCGAATGCGGCCGGATCCCACACGTCGGCGTCGGTCGGCGCGATGTTCACGTCCCCGCACACCACCACCGACTTCGGACCGACGGTGCGGACCGCGTCGCGCAACGCGGCGAGCCAGCGCAGCTTGTACTCGTAGTGCGGATCGTCCGGCGCGCGGCCATTGGGCACGTACACCGAGCACACCCGCAGGCCGCCGCAGGTGGCCCACACCGCGCGTGCCTCCTGCTGCGTCGCACCCTGCCCGCTCCCCACGGGCCCGATCGGGCCGCCGGGCAGTCCGAGCACCGGATCGTCGAGCCCGAGGCGAGACGCGATGGCCACTCCGTTCCACCGGCCCTCGCCGTGGTGGACCACCTGGTACCCCCGATCGGCCAACGCCGCGTCAGCGAGCTCGGCGAAGGCGTCGTCGGACAGCTTCGTCTCCTGCAGGCAGACGACGTCCGGCTGCCGCTGGTCCAGCCAGGGCAGCAGCCGCGGCCACCGGGACTTGACCGAGTTGACGTTCCAGGTCGCCATGCGCACGACGGCGACCCTAGCCACCTCGTCCGCACCGCCTTCAGCACGTCAACCCGGCTCGCCCCGTCGCTTGCGATACAGCACCCAGCCCAGGTCGACCAGGGCGATCACCGCGAGGACACCGAACACCACCGCCCACAAAGCTGCCCCGAGCTGCGTGAACAGCACGGCGGCGACGCCACAGACGACGAGCCCGAACGCGGCCAGCCAGGCGCGCAGCGTCAGCGCGCTACGCGCAGGCGTCGAGCCGGCGAAACCAGCGGTCGGATCGTGGTAGCCGGGGAGCCCGCGCTCGTACTCCTCCCGGGTGCGGCGCCTGCCGGGGTCCGGCTGCTGGTCGGGCATGCGCCCTCCTCCCTGGTCACCCAGTCCCGAGACGACTCCCGGCGATGGGATCAGGTGGGAATGGTCCCGCTACGCGTTCCGCGCCTACTGTGGCATGGAATGAAGCCTCATGGTCCCCGAGCAAGTCTTCGAGCGCGTCCGGCAGCGCGCGGAACGGCTCGGCATCTCGCGCAGTGAGTTCTTCAGCCGGGCGGCCGAGATGTGGGCGGACGAGATGGAGGGCGCCGAGCTCACCGAGGCCATCAATGACGCCATCGATGCCGCCGGCGAGCAGGCCGGCGACGATGGCAGCACGGAGTTCGCCCGCCGGGCCGCGCAACGTCTCGTTGCCCGTGACGGCCGGACTCAGTCCGGCCTTGACTCACCGGGGTGAGCTGTGGTGGGCCGACCTCAGTGAACCACGCGGCTCCGCGCCCGCGCTCCGCGGACCGGTCCTGGTCGTGCAGGCCGAGTCGTACAACCGCAGCCGACTGCGGACGTAGTGGTCATCGCGCTGACCACCAACCGCCGGTAGGCCGCCATGCCCGGCAACGTCTTCGTGCCCGCCTCGACAACCGGGCTGCCGAGCGACTCCGTCGTGAACGTCACCCAGCTCGCCACGCTCGACCGCGACGATCTCGACACCAGGATCGGTGCCCTGCCGCATGGATGGTTGCCGAGGTCGAGCGAGGATTGCGGCGAGCGCTCGGCACGTAAGGCCACCGGAGGCCCGGAGACGACGATGACGAGTCCCACGCGCGACGACATCGCTGTCGCCGCCGCAGAGTCCGCGGTGGTCGGGCAGGTCGTGGACTTCGTCGGGTGGATCGGGGACGGCCGCAAGCTCACCCAGACCGGCGCCCTCACCCTGGCCGACGCCCGGGTCCTGGTCGACCGGTTGGGCACCGGGGACCGGATCGATCCCGCGATCGGCGACAAGGTGTTCAAGACCAAGTCCAGCGTGGAGCTGCTGAGTCTGAGCCTGATCGTGGAGTGGGCCAAGGTCGCCCGGCTGGTGCGGGTGGTCCGGGGGCGGCTGGTGCCGGTCAAGAAGGCCGCCGCGCTGCTCGATCGCCCGGCGGAGCTGTGGATGGCGCTGTTCGAGGCGTTCGGGCGGCTGGGCACCGCGTTCCTGCCCTGGGGGTGGGGCGAGTCGTTCATGCGCCCGGCGTTCGCCGCCGGTGCCGACGTGCTGCTGTCCGCGCTGCACGGCTGGGACGGCGCGGTCGGCCTCGACGAGCTCTTCGGGCTGGCGTGGGACGCCGTGACGGCGCCCTACGTGCTCAATAACGCCACCGAGCAGCAGCTGGACACGGCCCGTGAGGTCAACGACCGCGACGTCCGGCGTGCGCTCGCGGTGCTGGCCCGTCTCGGTGCCGTGACGCTGACCGAGGACTCCGCCGAGCTGACCGCGATCGGCCGGTACGGGACTCGTCGCGTGCGGGGAGAGCCCGAGCCCGGCGATCCCGTCCACCGATCACCGTCACGCTGGCAGAGGTCGCGGACCCCCGGTGTGGCGGCGGCTGCTCATCCCGGCCGCGATGCCGCTGAGTCGCGTCCACGACGTGATACAGACGGCAATGGGCTGGCAGGACCACCACCTGCACAGCTTCACCGACGGCACCCGCACTTACGGTTACCCGGATCCGGAGCTCGGGTTCGTCGACGAACGTACGGTGCGGTTCGGGGATCTCGACGTCGACCGTGGCGGCACCGGCTTGACGCGGACAGCTCGACCATTAATCATAGGCGGCGACGGGGGCAGGGAGTTCTTCCACTGCATGCGGGGGCAAGTTTCATTGGACCACATCCCTTCGTCCCGAACTGCGCGGTCTAGAGTCCTGGTAGCTCGATGCGACGTCAGACGGGTTGCTGGCGCTGACGGGGCGATTCGGGTCGAGACTCAAGCACATTGGTGGCGTGGAGTCGTGGAGGATGCGGATGGCCGCCCGGCGCGCCGGGAAGCTGTTGCGCGTCTCGCATGTCGTTGGGCTCCCTCAGGGCCGGACGCGATATCTACCCGCCACCGAGGTGATACCCCGCGTTAGCCGAGAAGTAGCGGTGTCCCACTTCCCCGGTGCTGACGGGGCTAGCTCGGTCTCCTGTGGCCTCCTGCAAGCACCTGCATGTTGTCCGACCGACCGGTGGGGGCAAGACGATTCTGCTGAGCAACCTCGTCACATAGGACACGCCGACAGCGACTCAACACCTCGTAAACCCCTTGACTACGGCGGTAATATTGGTAAAACAGTAGCTGTAACTGGTGTCCCTGTGGCCACCTCGGCCTGTCGGCTAGCGATGAGGAGGTACGACTAATGCCGTGGAAGCACGCGATTGGCGATCCTCGGGGTAGTGATATAGCGGTCAAGAAGGGGAGGGATGAAGAAGGCCGTTTCGGTTTGATGTTCAAGAAAATTAGCACCTTCGCGCCGTCTGATGATCTGCTCAGTGGGCTGGCGGCGAAGATGCTCGACCCGGGCACGCCTGACCGCAACAACCCGGATATACCCGCTGGGTTCACTTTCCTTGGTCAGTTCATCGACCACGACATGACTCTGGATACGACGCCGCTGAGCAAGCAACAGCAGGACCCGCAGGCCACCACCAACTTCAGCTCGGCGCGCTTCGACCTCCGCACCGTCTACGGGAAGGGGCCACAAGACCAGCCGGAGCTTTACGACCCCGGGAATCCTGCCAAGCTTCGCTTCGCAACTCCGAACGGGTTCGAGGACCTCCCTCGCCGCTCCGATGGCACCGCGATCCTCAGTGAGCCGCGCAACGACGAGAACTTGATCATCTGTCAGCTCCACATCGCCTTCATGAAGTTCCACAACACTTTGGTCGATCAGGGTCGTAGTTTTGAGGAGGCACGCCGGCTGACCCGCTGGCACTTCCAGTGGATCATCGTGAACGACTTCCTGCCCCACGTGGTCGGCCAAGATATCGTGGATCGTTTCCTCATACAGAGGGGGCCGACACAACCGCCCAAAGTCAAGCGCGAGTTCTACAAGCCCAAGAACCCCAACCGGCCCATGATGCCGATCGAGTACTCGGTGGCGGCGTATCGCTTCGGGCACAGCATGGTGCGGGCGGGCTATTCGATGAGCAGCACTGGCGCCGGACCGATCTTCGGCGATCCACAGAGTGAGGACGATCTCCACGGTTCGCGGCCGATCCCTCCCAAATTTAAGATTGACTTCAGCAGGTTCTTCGAGATCCCCGGGGTGCCCGGACCTCCGCGTAACAGCTCCCGCCTGATTGACACCGGGCTCTCCGCTGGGCTATTCCACCTTCCCGTCCCCCAAGTGGTCCCCCCGGAACCGGCACCCCCGCTCGTGTCGCTTGCGGAGCGGAACCTTCTGCGCGGCAAGCGCCTCGGCGTTCCCCCCGGCCAGGACGTCGCCAGGCTTATGGGTATT
Organism: Pseudonocardiaceae bacterium; assembly: GCA_035640155.1. GTDB lineage: Bacteria > Actinomycetota > Actinomycetes > Mycobacteriales > Pseudonocardiaceae > JALYQB01. The sequence goes on along the minus strand of DASQWR010000141.1, from coordinate 2,267 downwards.
AAGCCGATCGGTAATGCCGAACTCGGTCTCACCGAGGCGGGCTGGGAGGGGAAGGCCCCCTTGTGGTATTACATCCTGGCAGAGTCCGCGCTGCAGCAAGGCGGACGGCGGCTCGGCGAGGTAGGCGGCCGAATCGTCGCCGACGTCATTCTCGGCATCCTGGACGTCGACCGTGATTCCTACTTGCACGTCCGTCGGGGCTGGAAGCCCACGGTGCCATCCGGGGTGTTCCGGATGGGTGAACTCCTCAAGTTCGCCGGAGCGGCATAAGGAGTCATGATTGAACTGATCCTGTCAATTTTGGTCTCGCGGTAGATCCAGTCAAGGTACCGGGATGTCATCCCTGAAGTCTCCATGGACGGGGTCCGCCCGCGGACGATGAAAATTGGCGGGTGCGTTCGCGACGACGCCGGCCGCTCAGTGGTGCCGGTGAGCCCGTCCTGAAGTCTGGTCGCGGGGGTTGCTCGGCACCCCGGACTGTTGCCTTCGAGCATGTGGAGCAGACTCGTCTGACTCTGGCAGCCCCCTTGCGAGCGCACGCTCTTGATGGCGGCGTACGGGAGGTGTGCTGCGGGCCGAGCAAGGGTCTCGCCCTGGGTCGACACAGGCTACCTGTTCACCACGAGGCACGGCACTCCACTTGAGCCCCGCAACCTGACCCGCGACTTCCGCCGGATCTGCGAACACCACGGGCTACGCCGGATCCGGCTGCACGCCCTGCGTCACTCCTGCGTGAGCCTGCTGCTCGCCCTCGGCGTGCACCCCCGCGTCGTGATGGAAGTCGTCGGCACGGCGTCGACCGGACGGCCTTCGCCAGGGTCCTCGCGCCGCTGCGCGCGCTGAACCCCGAGCTGCTGCTGAGCACGCACCTGCCGCCGGCGGTCGGGCGCTGCCAGGAGTTCCTCGACCGGCTCGCGCAGACGCCGGACGCGACGCCGTTCGTCGGCCCAGATCAGGCGGCGATCGAGGCGATGTTCGCCGCGATGCCGGACGCCGCGGCCGTGCCAGCGGCCCACGACCCGCAGGACGCACCGGTCATGGCCTGAGTCGTGCAGTACCCGGCCGACTACGCCTTGGCGAGCTCGGCCGGGCCATTCGGGCGGAGAACGGCCGTTCCACCGCGACGACGTCGCCGCCGCGTCCCGACGCGACCGCGGCGTAGCCGCCACGCCGTAGCTCCAGCACGGCTCCTCGGGGTCGAGGAGCCAGTACGACGGAACGTCGGCCGCCTGCAGCCCGTACTGGCCGTCGGAGACGTCGGTCATCGTCGTCATGGCCCGCACCCACTCGGCGGGCACGCCTGCCGGCCCTCGGGCGTCCGGCCGCCGTTGCGCAGCAGCTCGCCGAACCGCGCGAAGTCGTGCGGGAGGGCGAACAGGCCGTGCGACGCGATGACGCCGCCGACCCGGTCGGACGTCATGACGGCGTCGCCGTCGGCGCCCATCGGCTGCCACAGCTTCTGCTCGAGCACCTTCTCGAAGGTCGTCCCGTAGAGCAGCTCAGTCATCCAGGCGAGCACCTGGGTGCTGCCGCTGTTGTAGCGGAACTGCGTGCCGGGCTCGTAGCCCATCGACGGCAGGGTAGCGAGGAACTTGTTTCGGGTCTTCCCGAGCGCCCCCTCGGTGTAGAGGTCGCGCCACTGCTCGACCTGGGTGTTCACGGCGAGCACCGGGTCCCCTCGTCCCAGTGCACGCCGGACTCCATCTGCGGCACGGGAGTGGCCCCTGTCCCCATCGCCGCCCATGATCAAAGGTCGGGCTGTCCGCGTCAAGCCCGCTACGCGCCCCGATCCGCCGACCCCTCCGTAGCTTGGCCTGTTGATAACGGTTGTCACTCACGCAGCGGGTCACCCTGTGAATCGCGAGCGCGGCGCCGAGCGCGGTCGCGGGCGGAGTTCAGGCTGTCGCTGGGACGCATGGCTACCGGGAGCCGCGTCAGGCGCGCCTTTCTGCACCGGTGGCCGTACTGTACCCTCCCCCGCATGCCACGTTGGGCTCTGCTCTTTCTCGGTGCCGTGATCGCCGCGCTTCTCGCGATCTACCTGTCCCCGGTCTTCCCGTCCCCGTTGTCGATGATCCTGTACTGGATCTTCTGGGTGATCGCCGCGATCGCCGTGATCATGGGGGTCCTCGACCTCCTGGGCATGGCCCGCGGACGGCGCTCGCGCATTTGACCTCGGCTAATTCACGCTGGACGGAACTTGCCGACGAATGGCGTCCATCCGGTGATGATCGTGAGTTGGCTGGGCACACCCGGCCGGATGATGT
>DASQWR010000140.1:0-3706 GCA_035640155.1 Pseudonocardiaceae bacterium | reverse complement strand
CGCGGGGAGCCGGGCGGGCAGCGGGGCGCCGTCCAACCCAACCTGACCGCACACCTGCTCGGCGGCGGTGACCCGGCGGCGGGCCTCGAACCGCTCCCAGCCCAGCAGGTCCCCCAACGCCGCACCCGGAGTGCGGTAGCCGGTTGGTGAACGCCCCGCGCTGGTGCAGCACAGCGATGGCGCGCACGCTCAGCTGGTCCAATGCCCGGTTGGTGTCTCGCAGGTGGTAAGCAGCGCCAGCAGCTGTGCGTCCCCCGCACTGGTCACGACGGCATTCAGTGCGGCGATCGTCTCACGCGCCAGACACTGCGCGTCGACCAGGCCGTCCTCCCCCATGCACCCAGGCCACTCGAACCATGTTCGAGAGCAAGAGTGTTTCTCGAACCCGCATGGTTGCGTCGCCTGTCCACTCGCCTTTGCGTTCCCGACCTGCGGGCCGCCGGCTGCGGGAGTGAGGATGCCTGTGTCCGGTGGCCCATAGGATGATCAACTGGCGCGAGGATCCGGTCGCGGTAGGGATAGACGGGTCGGTGGAGGGCACCGCTGCGGAGCTGGCCGAACTGCGGCGCGCCGCGAGGCGAACCTTTCCGCGCCTCGCAACCCGCAGTGATCGTCATCGACGCTTCGGTCCTCGTCGACGCCCTCACCGACGATACCGAGACCGGCGAGGCCGCCGCCGCTGCATTGCGGGCCGACTGCAGGACAAGGTGTGGGAGCTGCGTGCCAACCTCACCGCGTACGACGCTGCCTACATTGCAGCAGCCGAGGCGCTCGGCGTCACACTTCTCACCGGGGACCAACGGCTGGCCGCCGCACCGGTCGCCGCTGCGCCATCATGACTCCGACGATGTGAGAACCAGCGCAGCGTCGCGTGAGTCCTGCGGGGGGTTCGCGGGTGTGGCGCGCACCAGCCGGAGCTGAGAGGGTCACGCCATGGTGAGCCTCACCACCTGGACGCGGCGCCGGTTCCTGCAGGCCACCCTGCTCGTGGGCGGCCTCCCGGCGACGGGTGGCTGCGGGGCGTTCGGATTCGGCGACACGCTGCAGCGCATCCGGGACGAGGGGGTGATCCGCCTCGGAATCGCCGGTGAGCGGCCGTACGCCTACCTGGAAGGTGGCGAGCTGGTCGGAGCGACCGCCGCGGTGCACCGGGCGGTGTTCCGGCGTATCGGGGACATCGACGTCCGGGGGGTGCAGACCGGATTCGGCGACCTGATCAACGGGCTGAACGCGGGCACGTTCGACGCGGTGGCGGCGGGCATGTTCGTCACCGCGAACCGCTGCGACCGGGTCGCGTTCTCCGACCCGGTCTACTGCGCGCCGTCCGGGCTGCTGGTGCCGCGGGGCAATCCGGACGACATCCGCGACTACGCCTCGGTGGCCCGGTCCGGTACCACCCTGGCGGTGCTGGCTGGTGGGGTCGAGGAGGAGTACGCCCGGGCCGTCGGCGTCTCCGACGACCTGATCGTGCCGGTGGGCAGCCAGCAGGACGGACTGGAGATGGTCGCCGACGGCGAGGCGGGCGCCTTCACCCTCACCCACGTCTCACTGCGCGCCATGCTGGACGCCGCCGGGCAGGGTGCCGGCGGCGGGTTGCCGGGCAGCTCAGCCGAACCGGTTGCCGAGCGGGTGGAGCTGCTCGACCCCTTCGTCCCGGTGGTCGACGGCGAGGAGCAGCTGGGCTGCGGCGCGGCAGCCTTCCGCAAGCCCGACACGGATTTGCGGGGGGCGTTCAACCGCGAGCTGCGCGCCCTGCGGGCCGAGGGCACCGTGCTGGAGTTGATGTCGGAGTACGGTTTCACCGCGGCGGAGATGCCCGCTCCCGGAACCACCACCGAGCAGCTCTGCCGCACCGGCGGGGTCACCCGTGATGAGATCGATCCGTCGCCCAGATAAGCACCCACAAGGCTTCCGTCGCTCTGTGCACGGTGAGTAGCGTGCTGTCGTGGCCACGACGACCGATCGGACTCGGCGAGCTGCTCCCTCCTGGCGTGCTGGCATCGACCTGCCGGTCACCGTCATCGCGGCGAGCCTGACCGTGGCGTTCCTGGTCGCGGGACTGCTGTTCCGCGACCAGCTCCGGGTCGGTGGGTTGCATGTTTACGCCTTCATCGCCACTCAGTTCGGCTGGGTGTACGTGTTGTCCACCGCGGGGTTCGTGGTGTTCATCCTCTACATGGCCCTTGGCCGGTTCGGCCGGATCAAGCTGGGCACGCCCGGTGATACGCCGGAGTTCTCGACCTTCTCCTGGATCTCCATGATGTTCGCCCTCGGGGTCGGTATCGGGCTGATCTTCTACGGAGCGGCCGAGCCGGCGATCCTGTACGCGCAGCCACCTCCGGGCGGGCCACTGCCGCGCACCGAGGACGCCGCCACCGTTGCGATGCAGTACTCGATCTTCCACTGGGGCCTGCACCCGTGGGCGTTCTTCGGCGTCGCCGGCTTGGCGATGGCGTACGCCCTGCACAACAAGGGCCGCACCACGCTGGTGACCGATACGCTCCGGCCGGTGATCGGAAAGGGGGCGGACGGCGGGTGGGGCCGCGGGATCAACACCTGGGTGATCGTGACGACACTGGTCGGCAACGCGGTGACCCTTGGCCTGGGTACGTTACAGATAGTCTCGGGCCTCGGTTTCCTCACCGGCGGGGCACTTTCCGGGGTCAAGTGGCTGCTGGTCGTGGTGATAGCCGTGCTCACTGTGGGTTTCATCCTCTCCGCGGTGTCCGGGGTTTCGAAGGGCATCAAGCGCCTCGCCGACTTCAACGTCATCTTGGCGATCTTGTTGATGCTGTTCTTGCTCGTGCTGGGACCACTGGGATTCATCTTCGACCTGCTGTCGGAGGCGTTCGGCGGCTACCTGTTCAACTTCATCCCGATGTCCTTCCAGACCGGTGCGTTCGACGACGGCGGCACGTGGATGCAGAACTGGACCGTCTTCTTCTGGGCCTGGGGTATCTCCTGGGCGCCCTACGTCGGCAGCTTCCTGGCCAAGATCTCCCGTGGCCGCACCATCCGCGAGTACGTCATGGGCGTGCTGGTCGCGCCCACCATCGCCAGCGTCGTCTGGTTCGCCGTGCTGGGCGGCGCCGTGCTGAAGGTCCAGACCTCCGGTGAGCGCGACATCTCCGCAGCCGCCACGGAAAGCGAACAGGCGGCCCTGTTCGAGCTACTTCAGACCTATCCGCTCACCATAGTGACCAGCCTCGCCGTGGTGATCCTGGCCGCTGTGTTCTTCGTGAGTGGGGCCGACGCCGGAGCCATCGTGTTGGGCACCTTCTCCTCTGGCGGGAATCCCGAACCGAAGAAATGGCTTGTTATGTGCTGGGGGGTGCTGATCGGGCTGGCGGCGTTGATGCTGCTCCTCGTGGGCGGACTGGACGCACTGCAGTGGGGAGCCATCGTGGTGGCATCGCCGTTCGTCCTGGTGCTCGTCTTGATGTGCATAGGACTCCTGGTGGACGTGCGCTTCGACACGAGGAAGACCACCCTTCCCCAGGCTAGTGACCACCCTGCCCAGCGTGAGCAATGAGGCCGTGAGGATCTTGAGTCGACCTCTTCGGTGTGAACTCGTGGCAGCGTGGTTGCGTTCGGGTCGGTGTGCAGGTCAAGCGGCTCGCGGCGATCTTGCCTGGCCTAGTGCGGTTGCCCTGGTTGCTGTACTTCGCTGCTGTACCGGCCGCGAGTGACCGCTTGACTGCCAGTC
>DASQWR010000139.1:0-3445 GCA_035640155.1 Pseudonocardiaceae bacterium | reverse complement strand
TGTCCTTCTTCACCCAGTTACCCAGCGTCTGCTCACAAACCCCCAGGTCCCGGGCGACCTGCGCGATCGGCTTGCTCGTCTCCCCGACGATCCGGACCGCTCCCTGGCGGAACTCCGGGTCGAACCGACGTCGTGTCTCTGGCATGGCGCTCCTTATAGTCCATGCCTCCACGATCTTGGGGGAACCTCAGTGGGCTAGGCCCACCGCGTCCGGCCCGAGATCAAATGGGACCGCTAGGCGGTCCACGCGCTTCGGGCGTGGCGGCAGGATATCAGGCCGTCGTGGCAGGCTCACCACGCCACCTGAGCGGACCCCCACCCCTCCCCCTTCGGGCACGGTGTCGACCCCGGTGCAGCAGCCGCTTAACCCAGTTGATCATAGTCGGACGTTACCGACGGCGATCACGCTCTGTGGCACTCGATCACGACCTGTTGCCGAGCGGGGCCCGGCGTGCCCGCCACTGGGAGTCGGATCATCCGACTCGGTATGCCTGCGGGAGGAGCCGGTGAAGCGGCCCAGATACGCCGCCGACGCCAACCGCTAAACAAGATCATCATCAGGGCAAGAGATCAGCGCTTCCGGTGTGGTCGTCATGCCACCACAGTGTGCCGATACCCCACCCCCGGTGACCCACACCGCCCACGTCGTGGGCAGAAGAGTGCACCTACCAACCACGGCCATGTGCTCGAACTACTGTCTGTGCAATCTCGTTCGACAGCGGCAGGTGGAGGTCGATTCAGCACCAAAGATCAACAGCACGGCGGCGCATCCGCAGGCCGAAGCGAGCGCATCGCGAGCAGAGTGAGCCAGACCCATCCGATGGTCACGGAGACCCGCTGCCACAGCCCGGCGACGTCCACTACTCCCTCGGTCTGCTCGAATCCGACGCCTGACACGAAGAAGGTAATTAGTAACGCGACTCCGCTCAGCACCGAGTAGACCGCCCAGCGCCAGCCGCCGCCGGTGGCGAGCACGAAACACGCAGTGCCCAAGGCGAAGAAGCCCGGCACGGAGAACAGGTCGTGCAGTGCCCCGGTCGTTGTCACCTCTTCTGGCATGGCGGGCGTACCTGGCGGATATCCGCTGATCGCATCGGTGACAAAGGCTCCCGCACCGACCAGACCGACGGCCCAGATGCCCACCAGGACCGCCCCAGCCTTCTGCCGGGCACCGGGCAGGCGCGCTAGGCCGATGGCAAACGCCAGCGTGAGCAGGCCGGCGACGATGAAGTTGACCGTCTGCGTCCAACCGAACGGGCCGAGTGCGAGCGAGCTGACGGGATGGCGCAGCGGATCGTAGTCCGGCCTGGTCGCGCCCTCGATGAGGAACACAACGACGAACAGCGGTCCGCCGATCATTCCACAGACGAACATTGCTCTCACGCCCGCCCATTCTGGGTCGCCCCGCCCGCACGGCAAATACTCAACGCGGCAGAAGAGTGCGTCATGTTCCTCCCTCCAGGTGAGTCCCCGCCGGGACGCCGCAGGGCCCCGGCAAAGTCCTGTCTCAGCTGGTCAGGAGTAGTTCTACGGGTCTGAGTGGGTCCCATGAGTGATGTCGGAGAGCTTAGGCGATGTTGCTGGCGCCGGCTAGTCGTAGGAGGCTGATGGCGAGGTTGCGCAGGGAGGCCATGACGCGGGGTCCGTTGCCGGTGCGGACCTGGGAGCGGTCCTCGTCGAAGGTGACGTCGCGGACCCAGTACAGGCGGTTCTCCAAGCACCAGTGGCCGCGGATGAAGGCCGCGAGCTGGGCATCGGTGGCGTGGGCGGTAGTGAGGCTGGTGATCGCGTGGACGACTTCGGTCCGCCATTTCTTACTGCCCAGCTTGCGGGTCTTGCGGGTGATCTGGATGGCCTGGACGGCATGCGGGAACAGGATCCCGGTCGAGACGGCGACAACCTTGAGGGTGCGCTTCTCCACCCGGCCGTGACCCCGGTCGGTGCTGGTGTGGTGAGCTTCCCCCGCTTGGCCGGAGTCCCGGTTACCTGTGATGGTCGCGCTGAGCACGATGGTAGGCATCCTCGTACTCGTCGGGAGACAGCCCGCCGAGGTCGGCCTGAATCCGCCGCGGGTTGTACCACCCGTCGATGTAGCGGATCAGGGTGTGCTCGGCCTCTGCGCGGGTGGCGAACGTGGTGGCGGGCCAGTACACGAGCTCGACCTTGATCGTCGACCAGAGGTTCTCCGCCAGCGCGTTGTCGAAGCTGTCGCCGACCGAGCCGGTGGACGGAGCCACCCCGGCGTCGATGAGACGCTGGGTGAACCGCAGCGCGGTGTACTGGGCGCCCTTGTCGCTGTGGTGGATCAGCTGCCCGGTCCGCACGTTGCGCGAGCGCAGGGCGTAGTTCACGGCGGTGAGCACGAGCTCGGTCGTCGCGCGGGAGGCGGTGTCCCAGCCGACGATGCGGTGGGAGAACGCGTCGCGCACGCTGGCCAGCCACAGCACGCCCTCGCCGGTGAGCAGCCGGGTTAGGTCTGCCACCCAGAGCCGGTCGGGAGCGGGGACGCGGAAGTCGCGGTTGACGAGGTCCGGCGCGGCGGTGTGTGAGGGGTCCTGCCGAGTGGAGCCTGTCTTCCAGCCCCGCCGCAGGTGCGCGCCTTGGAGCCCGTGCTCGCGCAGGAGGCGCTCCACGCGCTTGCGTCCACAGCGCACGCCCTGGCGGCGCAGCTCCAGCCACACCCGCGGTGAGCCGTAGGTGGCGGCGAACTCGTGTGCGACCTTGATGATCTGCTCGAGCAGGGCGGCGTCATCGAGCTGGCGGCGGCTCGGGGACACCCGCCGGGCCCGCCAGTCGTAGTAGGTGGACTCCGGGATGTCCAGGACCCGCAGTACGAGACCGGCCGGGAAGTATGGGTGTCGAGGAAGCTCATGACCACCTCCGGGTCGGGCCGATCTCGCTGGCGAAATACGCGCTCGCTGCCCGAAGGATCTCGTTGACCCGCCGCAGCTCGGCGTTTTCTCGGGCCAGGCGCCGGTTCTCGGCCACCATGTCGGTGCTCGGCCGATCGCGCCGCTCGCCGGCGTCGGCCTCGTCCTGGCGGACCCAGTTGCGCAGGGCCTCCGGATGCACGTTCAGCTGCTCGCCCAGCCGACGAAACGTCGGCCGCGGCTGTGACTCCCGGTACAGCCCCACTGCCCGTTCCCGCAGCTCATCCGGGTACTTCCTCGGTGCTGCCAACAGAACCTTCCTTCCTGGTCTGCAAGATCAAACCAAGCTCGGAAGACTCCGGAGAAGCGGGGGAACCTCATGGCTGACCGGAACGTCTTTCCAGGGCAGGCCTTGAGCTGGTTGCGCAGCGTGGGCTGGTTGCCCTTCACGGTGGTGATCGCCCGGCGTCATAAGCGGTCTCGCGCGTACGGGTGGTCCGTGCTGGCCTACCAGTCCCCGGACCACTTCGGGCTGATCTCGCTGTCCGGAACCGTTGTCGCTCCCAGGCCCTTCA
>DASQWR010000138.1:0-9664 GCA_035640155.1 Pseudonocardiaceae bacterium | reverse complement strand
CCTCGGCGCGGCCCAGCAGCTCGGGGTGGCGGGCAGCCGCGCGAGGGGTCGCGAAGAGCTCGACGAGCCCGCCATGCCCGAGGGCCTCCCGGACGGCCTGCGCACCCTCGACCAGGAACCGGCCGGCCTGCGCCCTGCCGTGGCGCCGCAGCAGGGCACGAGCGGCAGCGACCCGGGGGGTCCGCTCGGTGTACGGACCGTCCCCGGGTCGCGGCTGCGGGTGGGTGCTGCTCAGGCCGCGTCGCCCTCGGCGGTGGCTCCCCGGGTGGCCGGCAGGTTCGCCTTGGCCAGCGCCGCGAGCGCGGTGAAGGCACCGGGGTCCGAGACGGCCAGCTCGGCGAGGATCTTGCGGTCCACCTCGATGCCCGCGAGGCGTAGACCCTGGACGAACCGGTTGTAGGTCATGCCGTTCTGCCGGGCGCCCGCGTTGATGCGAGTGATCCACAGCTGTCGGAAGTCACCCTTGCGCGCCCGCCGATCGCGGTAGGCGTACTGCATCGAGTGGAGGATCTGCTCCTTGGCCTTGCGATACAGCCGGGAACGCTGGCCGCGGTAGCCGCTGGCGGCGTCCAGCGTGGTGCGGCGCTTCTTCTGGGCGTTGACCGCCCGCTTGACGCGTGCCACTGGTTCGTCCTGTCGATGTCGGGGCGGGGTCACCGCCGGGTGGGTGAGGACGGCCGATCAGCGACCGAGCAGTGCCTTGATCCGCTTGGTGTCCGGGGCGGCGATCTCCACGACGCCGGCGAGACGACGGGTGGTCGTCGAGGGCTTCTTCTCCAGCAGGTGGCGCTTGCCCGCGCGCTCGCGCAGCAGCTTGCCGCCGCCCGAGACCTTGACGCGCTTCGCGGTTCCCTTGTGGGTCTTGTTCTTCGGCATGTCCGTCCTCGTCCTGCCACCCGCTCCGGGCAGCGTTGCGTGTGTACCCGCGTCACTCCACCGGCTGCTCCACCGGGCGCTCGTCCTTGACAACCCTGGTCTTGGTGGTGCGGTGCGGGGCCAGGACCATCGTCATGTTCCGGCCGTCCTGCTTCGCGGACGTCTCGACGAAACCGAGCTCCTGGACGTCCTGGGACAGCCGCTGCAGCAGCCGGAAGCCGAGCTCCGGCCGGGACTGCTCGCGTCCGCGGAACATGATGGTGACCTTGACCTTGTGCCCCGCGTCGAGGAACCGCACGACGTTCTTCTTCTTCGTCTCGTAGTCGTGGGTGTCGATCTTGGGGCGGAGCTTCTGCTCCTTGATGACCGTGAGCTGCTGGTTGCGGCGGGACTCCCGGGCCTTCTGCGCGCTCTCGTACTTGAACTTGCCGAAATCCATGAGCTTGCAGACCGGCGGGCGAGCCTGTGCCGCCACCTCGACCAGGTCGAGATCCGCTTCCTGGGCCAGTCGCAGTGCATCCTCGATGCGGACGATGCCGACCTGTTCACCGTTCGGTCCGACCAATCGGACCTCGGATACCCGGATGCGGTCGTTGATGCGCGTCTCGGCGCTGATGGGACCTCCCTCAGGTCGGGGTGCACTGTGCGTAGTGCAGGGTCGTGGTGCGGTATTGCGGCGCAACCCGGGGATGTGGGACCCGGAGAAGTGGGGACCCTCGAACGCGGGGAGCCCCGCACGCCAGCTGGCGTGCGGGGCCCACGTCCGACCGATCGACGCCGCATACGGCGCAACGCCTATGCCCGCCCAGGGACTCCGGACGGACACCGGGACCGGACCCGGCTGTCCTGCGACGGCACGGGTGGGAGCAGGCTCCACTTGACAGCCCCTGCCACCGCAGGGGCTGGTCGCACCTAAAGCGTAACAGGCGCGGGACCGGTGCCGCTCACCCGGCAGCAACCGTGGCCCGCGGTGCCCGTCGTGCCGGTCTCATCCTGGCCCCCGTGGCGTGCTCGGGAGCCCGCTCGGGCGAGACGATCGCGCGCAGGAACTGCCCGGTGTAGCTGGCATCGACCGCCGCGACCTGCTCCGGGGTGCCCTCCGCGACGACGATGCCGCCCCCGGAACCGCCCTCGGGGCCCATGTCCACCACCCAGTCCGAGGTCTTGATCACGTCGAGGTTGTGCTCGATGACGATCACCGAGTTGCCCTTGTCGACCAGGCCGTTGATGACCCCGAGCAGCTTGCGGATGTCCTCGAAGTGCAGGCCGGTGGTCGGCTCGTCGAGGATGTAGACCGTCCGCCCCGTGGAACGCTTCTGCAGCTCGCTCGCGAGCTTCACCCGCTGGGCCTCGCCACCGGAGAGCGTCGGCGCCGGCTGACCCAACCGCACGTAGCCCAGCCCCACGTCCACCAGGGTTCCCAGGTGGCGGTGGATCGCGTTGATCGGCTCGAAGAACTCCGCCGACTCCTCGATGGGCATGTCCAGGACCTCGGCGACTGTCTTGCCCTTGTAGTGCACCTCCAGGGTCTCCCGGTTGTACCGGGCCCCCCGGCACACCTCGCACGGGACGTAGACGTCCGGCAGGAAGTTCATCTCGATCTTGATCGTGCCGTCGCCAGCGCACGCCTCGCAGCGGCCGCCCTTGACGTTGAAGGAGAACCGGCCGGGCTGGTAACCGCGGACCTTGGCCTCGGTGGTGGCAGCGAAGAGCTTGCGGATCCGGTCCCACACGCCGGTGTAGGTGGCCGGGTTCGACCGGGGGGTGCGCCCGATCGGCGACTGGTCCACCCGCACCAGCTTGTCGACCGCGTCCAGCCCGGTGATCCGGGTGTGCCGGCCCGGCACCTGGCGCGCGCCGTTGAGCCGGTTCGCCAGCACGGTGCCGAGGATGTCGTTGACCAAGGTCGACTTGCCCGAGCCGGACACGCCCGTCACCGAGACCAGGCAACCCAGCGGGAACGTGACGTCGATGCCGCGCAGGTTGTGCTCGCGGGCACCCACCACGGCCAGCCTCCGGGAGCGGGTGACCTTGCGGCGGGTCGCCGGGAGCGGAATCTGCCGCCGACCCGACAGGTAGGCCCCGGTGAGCGAGGTCGGGTGGGCGGCGAGCTCGGTGTGGGGCCCGCTGTGTACAACGCATCCACCGTGCTCCCCCGCGCCGGGACCGATGTCGACCACCCAGTCACTCGCCCGGATGGTGTCCTCGTCGTGCTCGACGACGATGAGCGTGTTGCCCAGGTCACGCAGCCGGGTGAGGGTGGCGAGCAGCCGGTGGTTGTCCCGCTGGTGCAGCCCGATGGAGGGCTCGTCGAGCACGTAGAGCACGCCGACCAGCCCGGACCCGATCTGGGTGGCGAGCCGGATGCGCTGCGCCTCGCCCCCGGACAGCGTCCCCGAGGCCCGGTCGAGGGAGAGGTAGTCGAGCCCGACGTCGAGCAGGAAGTGCAGCCGGGCCTGGATCTCCTTGAGCACCGCGCCGGCGATCATCGTCTGGCGGGAGTCGAGCTCCAGCCCGTCCAGGAACTGCGAGGCGTCGGCCACCGACAGCGCGCACACGTCGGCGATCGACCTGGATCCGGCGCTGCGGTGCGCCAGGGTGACCGCGAGGATCTCGGGCTTGAGCCGGGTGCCCCCGCAGGCCGGGCAGGGCACCTCCCGCATGTAGCCGTCGTACTTCTCCCGCATGTACTCCGACTCGGTCTGGTTCATCCGGCGCTCGAGGAACGGGATGACGCCCTCGAAACCCGCATAGTACGAGCGCTGCCTGCCGTAGCGGTTGCGGTAGCGCACGTGCACCTGCTCGTCGCTGCCGTGCAGCACGGTCTTCTGCGCGGCCGCGGGCAGCCGCCGCCACGGCATGTCCATCCGGAACCCGACGGTCTCGGCGAGCGCCTCCAGCAGCCGGAGGAAGTAGTCCGCGGTCTGCCCGGTGGACCAGGGCGCGATGGCGCCGTCCGCAAGGGAGAGCTCCTCGTCGGGCACCACGAGCTCCGGGTCGACCTCCTTGCGGGTGCCGATCCCGGTGCACACCGGGCACGCGCCGTACGGGGAGTTGAACGAGAACGACCGCGGCTCCAGGTCGTCCACCCCGATCGGGTGGCCGTTCGGGCAGGCCATCCGCTCGGAGAACCGGCGCTCGCGGTGCGGGTCGCCCGCCTCCCGGTCCACGAAGTCGAGCACCACGAGGCCGTCGGCGAGTCGCAGCGCGGTCTCCACCGAGTCGGTGAGGCGCTGTTTCGCGCCGCCCTTGACGGCGAGCCGGTCGACCACCACCGAGATGTCGTGCTTCTCCTGCTTCTTCAGAGTCGGCGGGTCGGTGAGGGGGTGCACCGACCCGTCGACCAGCACCCGGGAGTAGCCCTGGGTCTGCAGCTCGGCGAACAGGTCGACGAACTCGCCCTTTCGGGTGCGCACCACCGGGGCGAGCACCTGGAACCGGGTGCCCTCCTCCAGGTCGAGGACCTGGTCGACGATCTGCTGCGGGGTCTGCCGCGAGATGCGCTCGCCGCAGGTGGGGCAGTGCGGCTCGCCGGCGCGCGCGTAGAGCAGGCGCAGGTAGTCGTACACCTCCGTGATGGTGCCGACCGTGGAGCGCGGGTTGCGGCTGGTGGACTTCTGGTCGATGGAGACCGCGGGTGAGAGGCCCTCGATGAAGTCCACGTCGGGCTTGTCCATCTGCCCGAGGAACTGCCGGGCATACGCCGACAGCGACTCCACGTACCGGCGCTGGCCCTCGGCGAAGATGGTGTCGAATGCGAGGCTCGACTTGCCTGACCCGGACAGCCCGGTGAAGACGATGAGGCTGTCCCGGGGCAGGTCGAGGTCGACGCTGCGCAGGTTGTGCTCGCGCGCGCCACGGACGACGAGGCGGTCGGCCATACGATCCCTTCGGACCAGGTTCGGTCGGTGCCCGCGCACGTGCCGGCGTCATGGTGGATGTGCAGTGAGCTCGTGCGGGGGCTCGTGCGGGCCGCCCATCATGCTATGCGGGGGCACCGACAGCAGTGCGGCCGCTTCCCGGTGCGGTGTACCCCCGATACGGTCGGCATCGTGGACATCACCGAGGACTACACCGGTCACGTCGAGGCCGGTGGCCCGGCGGCGCGGCGGCACCTGGACGCGCTCACCGTCACGAAGCTGTCGGTCGGGCCGATGGACAACAACGCCTACCTGCTCACCTGCCAGTCGAGCGGCGAGACACTGCTGATCGACGCGGCGAACGAGGCCGAGCGGCTGCTGGACCTGGTCGGCCAGGGGGGCCTGCGCACCATCCTCACCACGCACCGGCACGGCGACCACTGGCAGGCGCTCGCCGCGGTGGCCGGCGCCACCGGTGCACGAACCGTGGCGCACCTGCAGGACGCCCCGGAGCTGCCGCTGTCCCCGGACGTGCTGGTCGAGCACGGCGGCACCGTCACCGTGGGCGACTGCCCACTCGAGGTGATCCACCTCCGCGGCCACACCCCGGGCTCGATCGCCCTGCTGCACCGCGACGCCGACGGCACCCCGCACCTGTTCAGCGGCGACAGCCTGTTCCCCGGCGGTCCCGGCAAGACCTGGTCCGCGAAGGACTTCACGTCGCTGATGGACGACCTGGAGTCGAGGGTGTTCGCCGAGCTGCCGGACGATACGTGGTTCTACCCCGGGCACGGAGACGACTCCACCCTCGGCGCGGAGCGCCCCTTCCTCGCCGAGTGGCGCGCCCGCGGATGGTGACCTGACCCGACCAGCACAACGGGGCCGCCTGCCCAATGTAGGCGACCCCGACGTCTGTTCGGAGCAGCACGACGGGGCCTTGATCGCAGAGGAGCTGCGACCCGTGCCTGATCGCGCGATCCGCGGAACTGCGAGCCGACCGCCTCCACGACTCCCACGCCCTCATGCCCCAGCACCGTGCCGGGCTGCTTCCCGGGCGTGGTCCCCCGGACCATGTGCAGGTCGGTGCCGCAGATTGCGCTCATGGTCAGCCGGACGACCGCGTCGGTGGACTGCTCGAGGCGAGCGCCCGCGACGTCCTCCAGGTCGATCTGACCGGGGCCACTCCACACCACGGCCTTCATCGGGCGCTTCCTCCAACTCGTCGTCAGATGTGATCCGATGTACCCGCACCCGCCGGCGGGAACCCCGAGGCCCATATCAGCGGCACCGCTTCGCCCCGCGGGGCGAGCCGATGAATCACTGAATGAAGTGCGATGCGGATCACAACGCCCGAGATGAACCGCGATGGCCGGTAGTCCCGAACACTGGGTGTTCACTCTTGGTGCGGAGAA
This sequence comes from Pseudonocardiaceae bacterium, assembly GCA_035640155.1. Classification (GTDB taxonomy): domain Bacteria; phylum Actinomycetota; class Actinomycetes; order Mycobacteriales; family Pseudonocardiaceae; genus JALYQB01. The sequence goes on along the minus strand of DASQWR010000138.1, from coordinate 3,516 downwards.
GTCATGTTCCGCTTTAACCGGCAGATGTTCGATGAAGTGACGAAAGATGGAGGACAGTCAATGCGTAAGCTCAACCGCATGATCGCCGCTGGCGCCCTGGCCGTGCCGATGGCACTGGGTGCTTCGGGCATCGCTGTGGCCGATGTCGTGGAGGACAGTTCGGGGGTGCAGAACCAGGTCATGGCACTCGAAGGTAACAGCTCGGACGAGGGCGACTTCGAGGGGAGCGAGATCGGGGAGGACCTCAGGGACACCTTCGGGGTAGGAGACGACGAGGGCTCAAATGAGGACAACTCCGAAGAGGACGGGATCCTCGAGTTCCTGGAGGAGATCTTCGATGTGGACTCGGACGAGAACAACCCCACAGGGGACAACAGCCTGCTGGGCTGACCCTACTGCTGCCATGTTGGTCCCGGATCCCCACATGGGGATCCGGGACCAACACTCTGTCAGGCGCGTAGTTCGTGTCCCGACAGCGGTCTCCCAGGCCGACCGCAGCGCGGTGTAGGTGTTCACCAGCGCCGCCACCAGCTCGTCAGCACTCATCGAAGGCTCGTGCACCTGTTCAGCGTGAGGGGATTACGTCGAACACGTTCGGCTGGCCGAGGCGGTAGTTGATCGCGTCCTGTGCCTTGAACGGCTCAAACTCCGGCGGTCGGTAGAGGGTCTCGATGCGGCAGCGGGGTTGACTCGACCCGGCCGCCTCCAGGATGCCGTTCACGGCGGACCGGGCCGCCTCGTTGGCCCCTTCCATGGTGGCCAGGTCGAGGTCGTTTCGGACATAGTCGGCGGCCAGGAAGAAGTTCGGGATCGCGGTGACAGCCGAAGGGCGCTTTTGCCAGGTGCCTACCGGGTGTATCAGCAGCGGATCGTCGTTGTACGCCCTGCCCTCGCCGATGCCGGTGACACCGGGGTCCAGGAAGGAGGAGTGCAGCAGCTCATCGGGCAGTATCCGGTCTCCTGTGTCTTCCAGCGCGGCCTTGAGCTGTGCCCACACTTCGCGGGTGACCTCCTCGCGGGTGCACTCGGTAGCCGGCTTGCCGAACAGGATGCCCGGTGAGTCCCAGCTGGAGATGTCCACCGACAGGCAGTCCCGCACGGTGCCGTCACCGAAGTCCCGCGGAAAGTCCCGCCTGGGCCAGAACTGGGCCTGGCTGATGGAGGTCAGCGCCCACGGGGAGTCGACGTAGTTGACGTGACCGTGCACGATCGGGGTTTGGCGGCGCAGGTACAGCTGCAAGCCGACCATCCAGTCGGTCTCCAGCCCGGTGGCCCGGACCAGCCGGGGATCGGCAGCCAGGATCTGCGGGTTCCACAGCCGTACCGCCCGTTCGATGGGGACCGCGCAGACGAACCAGTCCGCCTCCACCCGCCTGCGGATGCGGCCCGGGTCAGTCACCAGCGCTGCGGTGATCCGGCCGTTGGTGTAGGCGAGGTCCTCGGCTGTCCAGCCCACCCGGAACTGCACGCCGAGGCGGGTGAGGTGGTCCACCCACGGGTCGATCCACGCCTCGTTGGTGGGGCCGTCGAGCAGCCGGTCCAGCGCGCCATCGTTGCCGCGACCCATTGCGGTGTAGAGGAACGCCTCAACCATGTGCGCGACCGTGTGCGTGCTGGCGACCTCGGCCTTGATGGCGACGAGATTGCGGGTGAGCCCGACCACCAGCAGGCGGCGATAGTCCTCGGACATGGTCTCGGCGCGCAGGAAGTCCCACCACGTCGTGTGCTCCCACTGTCCGAGCCGGCGCTCATCGCAGCTGGTGAGATACACCAACATGCGGTTGGCGAAGAACGCCGACTCGTGCGGCGGGATCCCCCACGTGGTGTCCACGGTGCCGCGCAGGGTTTCGACCACGCTGGCCGGTGTCAGCCGAGGTGGCGGCATGAGGCGGACCGGGAAGGGGAGGTCCGCCCGGCCACCGGAGCGCGCGGTGAGCAGCACCGTCGCGGCGACGAGATTGTCGTAGACGCCGTTGGCGTTGCCGGGAAACGGAATGCGCCGCACGGTGTCGGGAATGTTCTTGTAGAAGCCGGGAAAGAACCGGAACCCGTGCTCGCCCGGTAGATCGTGCCGACCGTCTTGCCCGCTGCCGGGCACCGGCATGCTGCGGGCCTTGCCGCCCAGTGCCCGCCGCTCGTACACGGTGACGTCGAAACCCCGTTCGACCAGCTCATGCGCGGCGGACAGCCCCGCGACACCGCCACCCAGGATCGCGACTCTGCGGCCCGTCGCCGCGGCGGCCGTGGGCCTCATGCCCAGGCTCGCCCCGGCGGCGATACCAGTGGTAGTGGCCAGGAAGTGTCGTCGGGAAAGCTCTGGCATGTGAGTAGTTCTACCGTGCTGGGCTGCGATGTGCGGCCGGTCGGCGTGGCGCGTCCTGGCGGCTGCGCAGGCTGGCTCGCCGATCGCGGCCACCCGGTCTTGCCGCCCAGCCCGCTGGTGCCGCGGGAGGCGATCTGGCGGGAGAGGTACTCGATGACGTTCTGGCAGTTCGTCGAGCAGGTACCACCCACCCGATCTTGTCGGCAGCCACCGTCAACGGCCAGCGTCCGACCTGCTCGTGCACGTGCTTGTCGGTGGCCCGGTAAACCATCTCCTGCGGTTTCCCGCCCGGCCACCGGCCGCCGTCGCGGTGGGCGCTGATCGCGGAGGTGAACGGTTCCGGCCAGCCCAGCGGACAGTCGATGCCGACCTTGATGGCGCCGCTGCGACACGCGGAGATCACGGCCTCGTCACAGGCCGCAGAGCCCGCGCGATGCGCCAGATGGTCACCGTGGACGGTCGGCGCCACCCATTCTCAAGCCGGTCGATGCTCCGGCGGTCCAGGCCGGCTGCGTCCCCGAGCTGCTGCTGCGTCATGCCCGCCCCGCCCCGCCCGATCCCCAGCACCGCCCCGAACCCCCCGAAGCGGTGCTGGGTTTGGGCGGAACCGTACTTGTTCGCCCTGATCAGCACCGCTACTGTTCACGCCGTCTTCAGCCGCAGGAGGTGCCGGTGCTCGCCTCGAGTGAACTGGTCGCGATTGTCGGTGTCGCCGACCTGAACCGTGCCCGCGCACCCTGCGATCCGATCATCGTATTGCACCGCGATCGAGTTCGACGGGTCGCCGCAGCTGCTTATGTCTCATCGATCCAGTTCTCGACGGTGAGTGCAGGGACGCGCTGGAAGTGTCGCACGTTGCGGGTTACGAGGATCAGTCCTCGCGCCAGTGCGATCGAGGCGATGCGCAGGTCGGGTTCGGCCAGCGGAGTACCACGGCGTTCGAGCGTTGCCTTCAGCGCACCGAAGGTACGGGCGGCGAGCGTGTCAACACGGTCTGGGCGCGGCGGATGACCTGCTCGACCCGCGCGGACAGGCCCTCGCGTTTGACGCGCCGGCTACCGTAGATCAACTCGCCGACCGTGATCGAGGTGGTGAACTGCTCGTGCGGCGGCACAGTGGCCAGACGGCGGATGAGGTGCAGCGGCGGGGCGGGCCTGATCGTCGCGCTGAGAATGTCGGTGTCGAAGCAGTAT
>DASQWR010000137.1:0-17966 GCA_035640155.1 Pseudonocardiaceae bacterium | reverse complement strand
TCCCGCGCTCCGGTGAGCTCGACGGGCTGGTGCTGGGTGGGGACCGCGGCGCGCTGCGGGCGCTGGCCGGGGATCAGCGGCTCGCGACGTTGCTCGCCAGCGCCGAGCCCCGCGTGCTCGACGTGCCCGAGCCCCGCCGCGTCGTGCTCGACGAGGCCGCCCGCCGGGCCCGGGCGGTCGAGGTGCAGCTCCGCAGTTCGCACTGATCGGAGCCCCGGGTCAGCCCCGGGTTCCCGTCGCGAGGATGCCACCGTCGACGCGCACGGTCTCGCCGGTGATCCACGATGCGGCATCGGAGGCCAGGAAGGCCACCAGCCGCGCGACGTCCGCGGGCTCGCCCAGCCGCTTCATCGGGTAGCCGGCGGCCACTGCCTCCTCCCCGTGCTCGTACAGCGCTGCGGCGAACCTGGTCTTCACCACCGCCGGCGCCACCGCGTTCACCCGGATCCCGGGTCCGAGCTCCCAGGCCAGCTCCTCGGTGAGCCGGATCAGGGCAGCCTTGGAGGCGCCGTAGGCGGCGATAGCACCGGTGGAGCGCAGCCCGCTGATCGAGGCGATGTTGACCACCGCGCCCCCGTGGGAACCCATCCACGCCCGGTGTGCCTCCTGCACGAAACCCAGCGCGGCCACCACGTTGACGTCGAAGATCTTGCGAACCGCGTCGAGGTCGGCGTCCACCAGCGGCCCGTACACCGGGTTGATGCCGGTGTTGTTGACCAGCACGTCCAGCGAGCCGAACCGCTCCACGGTACGGGCGACAGCCTCCGCGCGGGCCGCGGCATCACCGGAGTTGCCCGGCAGCGCGAGCACCCGGCCGCCATTCCCGTCGACGCACCCGGCGAGGTCGTCGGCGGCCAGGGTGAGCTCGTCGTGCTTGCGGGCCGTGATGGTGACGCTGGCGCCGCGGGTGAGCAGCTCGGCCGCAATGGCATGACCGATGCCACGACTGGCCCCGGTGACCAGGGCGGCCCGGCCGGTCAGGTCCCCGGCCGGGTCGGTCATGGCGGGCACCCTAATCGGCGTGCGCCGGTGGGTAGACTGGTGGCGTGGTTGCGACGAGCTGATCCGCTCCTTTGCCCCACCCGGACAGGACCGAGCTGCCCGTGCGGGGTGTACCGCCCTGCCGCGACCACTTCTGGAGCATTTCGCAGTGATCACCGCCACCGACCTCGAGCTCCGTGCCGGGTCCCGCATCCTGCTGTCCGGAACGAACCTGCGCGTGCAGCCCGGCGACCGGATCGGTCTGGTCGGCCGCAACGGCGCCGGCAAGACCACCACGTTGCGGGTGCTGGCCGGCGAGAGCACGCCGCACGCCGGTGACGTCAGCCTCGCCCACGCGCTCGGCTACCTGCCGCAGGATCCCCGCGAGGGTGACCTGTCCGTGCTGGCGAAGGACCGGGTGCTCTCCGCCCGTGGGCTGGACGAGCTGCTCCGCGAGATGGAGAAGTCGCAGAGCGCGATGGCCGAGCTCGTGGACGAGCGGGAAAGGGATGCCGCCGTGCGCCGGTACGGGCGCCTGGAGGACCGGTTCTCCGCGCTCGGCGGTTACGGGGCGGAGAGCGAGGCGGCCCGGATCTGCGCAAACCTCGGGTTGCCTGAGCGGGCACTCAGCCAGCCGTTGGGGACGCTGTCCGGCGGGCAGCGCCGCCGCGTCGAGCTGGCCCGGATCCTGTTCGCCGCATCCGACTCCTCCGGAGGCCGCTCAGGCACCACCCTGCTGCTGGACGAGCCCACCAACCACCTCGACGCCGACTCCGTCACCTGGCTCCGGGAGTTCCTCAAGGCCCACGAGGGGGGCCTGGTCGTCATCAGCCACGACGTCGACCTGCTCGCCGCGGTGGTGAACAAGGTCTGGTTCCTCGACGCGGTGCGCGCCGAGGCCGACGTCTACAACATGGGGTGGCAGCGCTACCTCGACACCCGGGCCACTGACGAGAAGCGCCGCCGCCGGGAGCGCGCCAACGCGGAGAAGAAGGCGTCCGCGCTGATGGCCCAGGCGGACAGGATGCGGGCCAAGGCCACCAAGGCGGTCGCGGCGCAGAACATGGCGCGGCGCGCCGAGAAGCTCGTGGCCGGCCTGGAAACCGAGCACCGCTCGGACCGGGTCGCCCGGATCCGGTTTCCGGAACCGGCGTCCTGCGGCCGGGTCCCGCTGACCGCGGCCGGGCTCTCGAAGTCCTACGGCTCGCTGGAGGTGTTCAGCGGGATCGACCTGGCCGTCGACCGGGGCAGCCGGGTGGTGGTGCTCGGTCTCAACGGTGCGGGCAAGACCACGCTGTTGCGGCTGCTCGGCGGCCGGGAGACGGCGGACGGCGGGATGGTCCAGCCGGGACACGGCCTGCGGATCGGGTACTTCGCCCAGGAGCACGAGACGCTCGACCACTCGGCGAGCGTCTGGGAGAACATCCGCCACGCCGCCCCGGACGCGGGTGAGCAGCAGCTGCGCACCCTGCTCGGCACGTTCCTGTTCAGCGGCGAGCAGCTCGCCCAGCCGGCCGGCACGCTCTCCGGTGGCGAGAAGACCCGGCTCGCGCTGGCCGGGTTGGTGTGCTCCGGCGCGAACGTGTTGCTGCTCGACGAGCCGACGAACAACCTCGACCCCGCCTCTCGCGAGCGGGTGCTCGACGCGCTGCGCCGCTACGTCGGTGCGGTCGTCCTGGTCACGCACGACTCCGGGGCGGTCGAGGCGCTCGAGCCGGAGCGGGTGATCATGCTGCCGGACGGCACCGAGGACCACTGGAACGCCGACTACCTGGAGCTCGTCCAACTGGCCTGACGGCCGGCCCCAAACCGTTCGCCGATCAATCCGAAGATCGCCTGGCGTAGATCGCAAACGTGGTCGATCATTGTCCTGGGAGGGGCCGTCACCGGCCCGATCTGCGTGGGAAGGAAGGCGTGTCGAGGTGGCCGACCTGAAGAAGGGCAGCAGGATCACTGGTTCAGCCCGGGACAAGCTCGCAGCGGACCTGAAGAAGAAGTACGAGAAGGGCGCCAGCATCCGCGCCCTCGCGGAGTCGACCGGGCGCTCTTACGGCTTCGTGCACCGGGTGCTCTCGGAGTCCGGGGTGACCTTGCGCGGTCGTGGGGGCGCGACCCGGGCGAAGAAGAAATAGATCTGCCTGCTTACACCGTTGCAGTGGACGCCCGACTCTCTCGGTGGGGCTTCCGACGGGGTAAGGGGCAATCATGGACAACCCGCGGAGCCTGATGCGCAGCTCGATGCATCAGGGGGATGCGCCGCGCGCGCTGGCCCCGGGCACCCTCCGGCGAATCGGCGGGTTCGCCGCGGCGCACCGGTCCAAGCTGGCGAGCTTCCTCGCGCTGAGCACGGTGTCCGCGATCCTGACGGTCGCCACGCCGGTGCTCGCCGGGCGGGTGGTCGACGGCATCGTGAACCGCGCCGGGACTGCCGTCGTGGTCGGGCTCGCGGTCCTCATCGCGCTGCTCGCGATCGTGGACGCCGGCGTTGGCCTTGTCGCGCGCTGGCAGTCGGCCCGGATCGGTGAGGGGCTGATCCTGGATCTGCGCCGCGCGGTGTTCACCCACGTGCAGCGGATGCCGATCGCGTTCTTCACCCGCACCCGGACGGGGGCGCTGGTCAGCCGGTTGAACAACGACGTCATCGGCGCCCAGAGCGCACTTACCTCCACGCTGTCCGGTCTGGTCACCAACGTGATCCAGCTGGTGCTCACCCTGGCCGTGATGCTCACGCTGTCCTGGCAGGTCACCGCGCTGGCGCTGCTGCTGCTCCCGGTGTTCCTGCTGCCGGCCCGAGCCATGGGCGCCCGGCTGGCCGAGATGCGGCGCGAGGCGTCGGTGCACAACGCCGCGATGACCACCCAGATGACCGAGCGGTTCTCCGCCCCGGGCGCGACGCTGGTGAAGCTGTTCGGGCGCCCCGACGAGGAAGCCGGCGAGTTCGGTGAGCGCGCGAGCCGGGTCCGTGACATCGGGGTGCGCACCGCGATGGCTACCCGGGTCTTCCTCACCGCGCTGACGCTGGTCTCCGCGCTGGCCACCGCTCTGGTGTACGGGCTCGGGGGGTACCTGGCCCTGCAGGGGCAGCTCGCGGCCGGCACCGTGGTGAGTCTCGCGCTGTTGCTCACCCGGCTCTACAGTCCCCTCACCGCGCTGGCCAACGCGCGGGTGGACATCATGACCGCCCTGATCGCGTTCGAACGGGTCTTCGAGGTGCTCGACGTCCGCCCGACCATCACCGAGGTGCCGGACCCACGCGGGGTGCCCGCGGGGCCGGTGGCGGTGGAGTTCGACCGGGTGCGCTTCGGCTACCCCTCGGCCGACCAGGTGTCGCTGGCCTCGCTGGAGGAGGTGGCGGTGCTGGACAGCCGGGGCGGGGAGGAGGTGCTGCACGGCGTCGACTTCCGGGCCGAACCCGGCCAGCTCGTCGCGCTCGTCGGATCCTCCGGCGCCGGCAAGTCCACCATCGCCTCGCTGGTGCCCCGGCTCTACGACGTCGAGGCGGGCGCGGTGCGGTTGAACGGCGTGGACGTGCGCGAGCTCTCGTTCGCCGGCCTGCGCGAGACCGTCGGCGTGGTCACCCAGGACGGGCACCTGTTCCACGACAGCATCCGGGCCAACCTGAGCTACCCGGCTCCCGACGCGGGGGAGGACGAGCTGTGGGACGCGTTGCGTGGCGCCCGCCTCGATCAGCTGGTGCGCTCGCTGCCCGACGGGCTGGACACCGTGGTGGGGGACCGGGGCTACCGGCTCTCCGGTGGGGAGCGCCAGCGGCTGACCATCGCCCGGCTGCTGCTGGCCCGCCCCCGGGTGGTGATCCTCGACGAGGCCACCGCACACCTGGACTCGGAGTCTGAAGCTGCGGTGCAGGCCGCGCTCGGCGAGGCGCTGCGCGGGCGGACCGCGTTGGTCATCGCGCACCGGCTCTCCACCATCAGGGCCGCGGACCAGATCCTGGTCATCGAGGACGGCCGGGTGATCGAGCGTGGCACGCACGACGAGCTGCTCGCCGCGAACGGTCGCTACGCCCAGCTCTACCGCACCCAGTTCGCCGAGCAGGTGGCTGCGGCCTGATCGCCGGGCTCCCTGCCGAGCTGGGAGCCCGGTCAGCGGCGCACCGTGGACTCCACGAGGTCCAGCACCGGGGCGAGGTCGTCGGCGGGCAAGCCGGACGCCAGGTGCGTGAGCACTCCCTCCAGGACCAGTTCGAGGTACCCACCGAGCACCTCGAGCGGGACGTCATCGCGGACCTTGCCGGCGTCGCGCTGGCGCGCCAGCCGATCCTGGGTGGCGGCGCTGAGCTCCGCGGCCTGCTCTGCCCAGCGACTGCGGAACCCGGGATCGGTACGGAGCCGACGAGCCACCTCGAGCCGGGTCCCGACCCACTCCGCCGATCCGAGCGCACCGCAGCCGTCCACAACGTCCCGCATCACCTGCACCAGACCGTTCTGCGCGACCACCTGCGCCATCCGGCGGGAGTCCTCCTGGGCCAGCGCCAGGAACAGCGACTCCTTGTCCGCGAAGTGGTGGAAGATCGCACCGCGGGAGAGTCCGGTGGCCTCCTCCAGCCGGCGGACCGTGGCACTCTCGTAGCCGAGGCGCGCGAAGCAGCCGCGGGCGGCGTCGAGGATCTGCCGGCGGCGGGCATCGAGGCGATCCTGGCTGACCCGGGGCACCCGCGCAGGATAGAACTTCTTAGGACATTCGTACGGCTTGGCGTGACGTCCTGCGACCGTCGGGTCCCTTGGGTAGCGTCGCGGACGCTCGTCCCGTCCTGCAGGAGGTGTCACGGCCCGTGTCAGCGCCGGTTCCGATCGTGCACGCGGGTCCCCCGACCCGAGCCGTCGCCGCGCTGCGTGACCGCGCGGAAGCCGAGGCGTACGTGGCTGCGGTGTGCTTCAAACACGGACCCCCGACCCGGCTCGGTGCCGAGCTCGAGTGGGTGGTGCAGCACTCCGGGAACCCGCACCGCCAGCTGGACCCCCGGCACCTCGCCGACGCCCTCGGTCCGCACGCCCCACGCACGCTCCTGCCTGACAGTCCGCAGCTCCTCCTCCCGCACGGATCCCCCGTCACAGCCGAACCCGGTGGACAGCTTGAGATCTCCAGCCCGCCCTGCGCCTCGCTGACCGAGCTCGTCACCGCCGTGGACGGCGACACCGTCGCCCTCGCCGATCTGCTGCACCGCGCCGGTCTCGTTCTCACCGGTCGCGCCTCCGACCCGCACCGCCCTCCGGTCCGGATCCTCGACGTCCCGCGCTATGCCGCGATGGAAGCGGCGTTCGACCGGGTCGGCCCGATGGGCCGGGTGATGATGTGCTCCACCGCCGCCGTCCAGGTCTGCCTGGACGCCGGCACGACCGCCGACGTGCACGGCCGCTGGGCCGCGTTGCACGAGCTCGGGCCGGTGCTCCTCGGCGCGTTCGCCAACTCCCCCTGGCTGGGCGGCCACCCCACCGGGTGGGCATCGTCGCGAATGTGCGCGTGGTTCGCGCTCGATCCGGTCCGCACCCGCCCGCTGCCGGTGGACCGTGACCCGGCGGTCGACTGGGGCCGGCGCGCGCTGGACACGCCACTGCTCTGCCAGCGCCGCGCGGGTCACCGATGGGAGGTGCCGTGCGGCATCACGTTCGCCGACTGGCTGGCCGGCGCGCTTCCCGGCCGGCCCGACACCGCGGACCTGGACTACCACCTCACCACGCTGTTCCCCCCGGTTCGCCCGCGGGGTTACCTCGAGGTCCGCTACCTTGACGCCCAGCCGGCAGGCCAGTGGGGGGTGCCGGTGGCGGTGCTGGTCGCGCTGCTGTCCGACTCCACCACCACCGCGGCTGCCCGGGACGCCTGCGCACCGGCATCCGGTCGCTGGTCGGAGGCCGCCAGGGGCGGTCTACGTGATCCCGTCCTCGCTGCGGCGGCCACCCGGGTGTTCGAGCTGGCGTGCCGGCGGTTACCCACCCTCGGCGTCCCTGTGGAGCTGCGCCGGCTGGTGGAGGACGTCACCGAGCGCCGCGTCGGCCGCGCCCGCTGCCCGGCCGACGACGTCACCGACCCCGATCCTGGAGGAGAGCTGTGATCGAGGATGCTGCCCTGCGCACCCACCTGGCCGCCGAGCTCGAGCGCACCCGGGCCCGCAGCGTCGACCTCACCGAGGCCGTGGACGACGGCGAGCTGGTGCGCCAGCACTCCCCGCTGATGTCCCCGCTGGTGTGGGACCTGGCGCACGTCGGCAGCCAGGAGGAGCTCTGGCTGGTCCGCGACGTGGGTGGTCGCGAGCCGGTGCGACCGGACATCGACCACCTGTACGACGCCTTCCGGCACGCCCGGGCGGATCGCCCCGCCCTGCCGCTGCTCGACCCGCCGCAGGCCCGGGCCTACGTCGGCGAGGTGCGCGCCAAGGTCCTGGACGTGCTGGACCGGGTGCCGCTGCAGGGGCGCCGACTGGTCGACGGCGGCTTCGCGTTCGGCATGATCGTGCAACACGAGCAGCAGCACGACGAGACCATGCTCGCCACCCACCAGCTGCGGGCCGGCGCGCCGGCGCTGAACGCCCCGGCTCCGGGTCCCGCGCCCGGCGTTGCGCTGCCGGCGGAGGTGCTCGTCCCGGCGGGGGAGTTCACCATGGGCACCTCCACCGGGCCGTGGGCGCTGGACAACGAGCGACCCGCGCACCCCGCGAGAACCGGCGCGTACTGGTTGGACACCGTCCCGGTGACCAACGCGGCCTACCTGGAGTTTCTCGCTGCGGGGGGGTATGAGGACCCCCGGTGGTGGAGCGAGCGGGGGTGGGCGCACCGGTGCGAGGCGGCGCTGACCGCACCCCGGTTCTGGCACCGTGACGCCGACGGATCCTGGTGGCGCACCCGCTTCGGCCAGACCGAGCCGGTGCCCGGCGACGAGCCGGTGCTGCACGTCTGTCATCACGAGGCCGAGGCGTACGCCAGGTGGGCCGGAAAGCGGCTGCCGACGGAGGTGGAGTGGGAGAAGGCCGCCCGGTTCGATCCCGCGACGGGACGCTCGCGGCGCTACCCGTGGGGCGACGAGGACCCCACCCCCGCGCACGCCAACCTCGGGCAGCGTCACCTGCGGCCCGCTCCGGTCGGCAGCTATCCCGCTGGCGCCTCAGCGCTGGGCGTCCACCAGTTGATCGGCGACGTGTGGGAGTGGACCTCCTCGGGATTCTCCGCCTACCCGGGTTTCGCGGCGTTCCCGTACCGGGAGTACTCGGAGGTCTTCCTCGGCGGGGACTACCGGATGCTGCGGGGTGGCTCGTTCGGCACCGACCCGGCCGCGGTGCGCGCGACGTTCCGCAACTGGGACCACCCGGTGCGCCGGCAGATCTTCGCCGGGTTCCGCTGTGCGCGGGATGCCGCGCCGGGCGATTCCCGCTGACGTGTGCCGGCACCTGGCCTACCTCGGTCCACCGGCCGACCTCGCGTCGCTGCTGCTCGCGCCGCCGCACTCGTTGCTGCGGCAGAGCTACGCGCCGGTCGACATGCGCGGCGGCGGCGCGATCAACGTCGACGGCTTCGGGGTCGGCTGGTACCACCCGGGCAGCGATGTACCGGTCCGCTACCGCCGAGCGTTGCCGATGTGGACGGACACCTCGTTCGTGGCGCTGGCCCCCACGGTCCGCAGCGGCGCGGTGCTCGCCGCGGTGCGCTCGGCGTCCCCCGGGATGCCCGTCGTGGAGACGGCGTGCGCGCCCTTCACCGCCGGGCCGTGGCTGTTCAGCCACAACGGGAGGATCATCGGCTGGCCCGGCAGCGTCACCGCGCTGGCCGCCCGGCTTCCGGTGGCGGACCTTCTCACCCTTGACGCGCCCACCGATGCGGCCCTGCTGTGGGCGCTGGTACGGCACCGGCTGCGGGCCGGGGAGCCACCGGACGTCGTGTTGGCCGAGGTGGCCGCGGAGGTGACCGCCGCCGCGCCCGGTTCCCGGCTGAACCTGCTGTTCACCGACGGGATGGTGATCGTGGCCACCACCGTGCACCACGCGCTGTCCGTCCGGCACGGCGGCGACGGGGTGCTCGTCGCCTCCGAACCCACCGATCACGGGTCTGGCTGGGAGCAGGTGCCCCAGGGGCACCTGCTCACCGCGTCACCCGCCACCTGCACCGTGGCACCGATCCGAATCGAGGAGCCATGACCGCACCTGTGCTCGAGGTCCATTGGACCGAGCAGGACAGCATCGACGCCCTGCGCAAGGACGCCACGGACGGCCTGTCCAGCAACCCCAAGTGGCTGTCACCGAAGTGGCTCTACGACGCGCGGGGCAGCGAGCTGTTCGAGGAGATCACCGCCCAGCCGGAGTACTACCCGTTCCGGACCGAGCGGGAGCTGTTGCGCGCCGTCGGTCCCGAGATCGCCGCGACCGCCGGTGCCGACACCCTGGTCGAACTCGGTTCGGGCTCGTCGGAGAAGACCCGGCTGCTGCTCGATGCCTGCCGGGCGCAGGGCGAGCTGCGCCGTTACCTGCCACAGGACGTGTCGGAGACGGCGCTGCGCGCGGCCGCGACGGCGGTGAACGCGGAGTACCCCGACCTCGAGGTGCACGGTCTCGTCGGCGACTTCACCCGCCACCTCGACCTGCTGCCCGGTGCCGACGGTGGCCGCCGCCTGGTGGCCTTCCTCGGTGGCACCTTCGGCAACCTGCATCCCGGCGAGCGCCGAGCGTTCCTGACCGCCCTGCACGCAGCGCTCGAACCCGGCGAGCTGCTACTGCTCGGCGCCGGCCTGGTGATCGACCCGGCGGTGATGGTGGCCGCCTACGCCGACGCTGCGGGTATCACTGCGCAGTTCGAGCGCAACGTGTTGACCGTGCTGAATCGGGAGCTGGATGCGGACTTCGACGTCGACGCGTTCGACTACGTCGCCCGATGGGATCCGGAGCACGAATGGATCGACATGCGGCTGCGGGCACGGCGGGCGATGACTGTCGAGCTGCCCGGGGTGAACCTGCGGGTGCACTTCGCGGCGGGTGAGGAGATGCGCACCGAGGTGTCCGGCAAGTTCCGCCGCGAGGGCCTGTCCGCGGAGCTCGACGCCGCCGGGTTCGACCTCGGGCACTGGTGGACCGACCCGGACGAACGGTTCGCGCTGGGCCTGGCCAACCGAACGGAGGAGCCCAGGTAGCCGAGTACTCAGCACTGTCCCGATACAGCATCGAATCGTCCGAACCGGCGATAGTTCGTCTCACCTTGATCATCCTCAGTAGTTGGAATAGTTCCGGAAGAACCTGCAGTAGACCTCACTGCCATCGTCGATCACGTACCTCCGCGTGCGCGGCGGCTCACTCCCGGCCGGTACTGCTCGACCAGCGCCCAGGCGCAGTCGACGGTCACCGGCTAACGCCAGCAACGACGTCGCCGACGTGATACTCAGATCAGTGACCGCGCGATGAGGAGTACGGCACTCGCGGCGGCCACGCCGAGCACGGCGGTCCGCGTCCAGCCGGCGTCGACCACCCGGCGTGCCGGCCCGGACAGCACGAAGCCCATGATCAGGAACGGCAGCAGCACCGCGGTGCTCAGCAGCACCGCCGAGGTCACCTGGCCGGCACCGGCCAGTGCCGCCACCGAGGTGAGGGAGCCCAGCACGAAGTAGGCAGCCAGCGTGCCGCGCACCCGTGGCCCGGTCGCGTCCTGGTAGAGCAACGCGATGGGCGGCCCGCCGATGGATGCTGCGGTACCACCAGCCCCACTGGCCATGCCCGCGAGCACCAGCGAGCCCGGCCGCGGTTGCGGCCGCCAGACCAGCAGGGACAACCCCACAAAGGCGAGCACGCAGGCACCGATCAGCAAGCTGAACGCCCGCTGCGACAGCGTGAGCACCGCGAGCACGCCCAGCGCGGTGCCCGGCAGGCGGCCGAGCATCGCCCATCCCACCCCGCGCCAGTCGGCGTGGCGCCCGTCCCGGACCACGGCGAGCACCGAGTGCACCGATGCCAGCATGAGCACTGGCACGGGCACGAGGGTGGGATCGATCAATGCTAGGATCGGTGCGATGATCAGTGCCATCCCGTAGCCCACCGCACCCTGCACGGCGGCACCGAGCGCCACGACCGCGCCGGCGATCAGCAGCAGCCAGATGCTCACCGCGTCACCCGTCTTGCGCACTGCCGGGTCGGGCTCACCCGAGCCCGTCGAACTCGACGCGGTTTCCATCCATCTCGCTGAAGCTGGACTTGCACCAGGTCAGCTGCGACACGTGCCTCGCTCCTCACCCAACGCCCGTACTCGTCCGCGACGGCCCACCACGAAGCGTACCGAGGGCTCGTGCGTCCGGTCAGGGGTCCGCGGTGTTAGAGCTTGGGTGGTCCACAGCACCACCCAAGCTCTCGAGCGCGGGGAGTCCGGCCCACCACCGCTGGGGACGCGCAGGGGAACGCTACCGGTGGGCTGTGGAACGGAAGAGAACTGACATGAGATACGTCCTCGCGAACTGGAAGATGTACCCGACGGTGCGCCAAGCAGTGACACTTTTCACAACCGTTAAACGAGGTTTGCAGGACTCCGCTCGCGGGACCCGCGCGCTGCCGACGGTGATCGTGTGCCCACCCTTTCCGTTGTTGCCAACCCTCGCCGACATCACGGATCGGCGGCTGCTCCGCCTGGGCGCGCAAAACTGCCACTGGCAGGCCGAAGGGCCGTACACCGGCGAGGTCTCGCCGACGATGCTGGCGGAATGGGCCGATTACGTGCTCATCGGGCACAGCGAGCGGCGCTCCGCTGGTGAGACGCATGAGCAGATCGCCAGAAAGGTGGGCGCTGCGGCCGCTGCGGGACTCACCCCGGTCCTGTTCGTCGGGGAGGACGAGCAGACCGACTCCGCCATCGACCACGCCGAGCGGCAACTCACCCGCGGGCTGGCCGAGGTGGATCTCGGACGGTACGACGTGCTGATCGTGTACGAGCCCGCCTGGGCAGTGGGTGCTGACGCGCCGGCGGACGTGGAGCACGTGCGGAAAGCTGTTGCACACCTGAAGAAGCGGATCACGGAGCTCGGGGCCGAGCAGGGTGAGATCATCTACGGCGGGACGGTCACCGCCGACAACGTCGAGCAGTTCATCGGCATCGAGACACTGGACGGTGTTGGGGCAACTCGAGCCAGTCTCGACGGGCGGGACTTCCTGCGCATCGTCGACCAGGTCGCGTTCCAGGACCGGGGTGGCCAAGGGCCGCCTGCGAGGACGAGTCAGCCGTTGCCGGATTGACCGTCAGCGACCTGGCGCCGGCTCGTCTCGTCGAGCCGCACCCGCCTCGCCCGTCGCGTCGGCCGAGTCAGCTTCGGGCGTTCCGGGCAATCTCGCGCAGCACGTACTGCAGGATCCCACCGTGGCGGTAGTACTCCGCCTCACCGGGAGTGTCGATGCGCACCACGGCGTCGAACTCGATCTCATCGCCGTCCCGTCGCGCGATGATGTGCACCGTGGCAGGGGTCTCGCCGTCGTTCAATGCGGTGATCCCGGTGACGTCGAAGGCCTCGGTGCCGTCCAGCCGCAGCGACATGGCCGACTCGCCGGCCGGGAACTGCAGCGGCAGCACGCCCATCCCGATCAGGTTGGAGCGGTGGATGCGCTCGAAGGACCGGGCGATCACCGCGCGCACCCCGAGCAGCGTGGTGCCCTTCGCCGCCCAGTCCCGAGACGAGCCGGAGCCGTACTCCTTGCCCCCCAGCACCACCAGCGGGATGCCGGCCTCGGCGTAGTGCCGCGCCGCGTCGTAGATCGTCTCCTGCCTGCCGCCCGCGGTGAAGTCGCGCGTGAAGCCTCCGCGCACCGGGTCGTCGGTGATCGCGTCGAGCAGCAGGTTCCGCAGCCGGATGTTGGCGAACGTGCCACGGATCATCACCTCATGGTTGCCGCGCCGCGAGCCGTAGGAGTTGAAGTCCTCGCGCGGCACGCCGTGCTCGGCGAGGTACCGACCAGCCGGGGAGTCCACCTTGATTGCTCCGGCGGGGGAGATGTGGTCGGTGGTTACCGAGTCGCCGAGCAGCGCGAGCACCCGCGCCCCGGCGATGTCCTCAACCGGGGCAGGGTCGGCCGCCATGCCGTCGAAGTACGGCGGCTTACGCACGTAGGTCGAGTCGGGGTCCCAGTCGAAGGTGTCGCCCTCGGGGGTGGACAGCTCTCGCCACCGCTGGTCACCGGCGAAGATGTCCGCGTAGTCCTTGACGAAGGTCTCACGACTGATCGTCGACTCGATGGTCGCCTGAATCTCCTGCGGGGAGGGCCAGATGTCCCGCAGGTACACGGGTTCACCGTCGGCGTCGCGGCCTAACGGCTCGGTCTCGAAGTCGAAGTCCATCGTGCCCGCTAGCGCGTAGGCGATCACCAGCGGCGGGCTGGCCAGGTAGTTCATCTTGACGTCGGGGTTGATCCGGCCCTCGAAGTTCCGGTTGCCTGACAGGACGCTGACCACTGCGAGGTCGCCGTCGTGCACCGCCTGGGAGATCTCCTCGGGCAGCGGTCCGGAGTTGCCGATACAGGTGGTGCAGCCGTAGGCGACCAGGTGGTAACCGAGCTTCTCGAGGTAGGGCCACATGCCGGCCTTCTCGTAGTAGTCGGTGACCACCTGCGAGCCGGGAGCCAACGACGTCTTCACCCACGGCTTGACGGCGAGCCCCTTCTCGACGGCGTTGCGGGCCAGCAACGCGGCGCCGAGCATCACCGACGGGTTGGACGTGTTGGTGCACGAGGTGATCGATGCGATCACTACTGCACCGTGGTCGATCTCATACTGGTTGTCCCGATCTTGGGCGTTCCCCTTCAGGGCGTCCTCGTCGTGGGCGCCGACCCGCAAGGCGCGCACCGGCGTGGGACGGCTGGCCCGCCCGGAGGCGCCGGCCGCGGTTGGCAGCGGGGTACGGGGCGTCCCGCCGTTGTCGTCCCAGCCCGGCGTGGGGGGGTCACTGGCCGGGAAGGACTCCTTGGACGCCTCGTCCACAGCTGATCCGTTCGGCACCGTCGCGTAGTCACCCAGCCCGGTGCGGAACGCGGTCTTGGCGTCGGTCAGCGCGATGCGGTCCTGCGGGCGTTTCGGCCCGGCGATGGAGGGCACCACGGTGCGGAGGTCCAGTTGCAGGTACTCGGAGTAGGTGGCCTCGCGCGCCGGGTCGTGCCAGAGCTCCTGCTCCTTCGCGTAGGCCTCGACCAGCGCCACCTGTTCGGCGGAGCGGCCGGTGAGCCGGAGGTAGCGCACCGTCTCCTCGTCGATCGGGAAGATCGCGCAGGTGGAGCCGAACTCGGGGCTCATGTTGCCGATGGTGGCGCGGTTGGCCAGCGGCACCGCGGCCACGCCCTCGCCGTAGAACTCGACGAACTTGCCGACCACGCCGTGCTCCCGGAGCAGCTCGGTGATCGTGAGCACCACGTCGGTGGCGGTCGCCCCGGACGGAATCTCCCCGGTGAGCTTGAATCCGACGACCCGGGGGATGAGCATCGACACCGGCTGGCCGAGCATCGCGGCCTCCGCCTCGATGCCGCCCACACCCCAGCCCAGCACACCCAGCCCGTTGACCATCGTGGTGTGCGAGTCGGTGCCGACCAGGGTGTCCGGATAGGCCTGGAGGACATGGCCTCCGGTGCCGGCGGGCACGGCACGGCCTCCGGTGCCGGCAGGCACGGCACGGCCTCCGGTGCCGGCAGGCACGGCACGCGTCATCACGGTGCGGGCGAGGTGCTCGATGTTCACCTGGTGCACGATCCCGGTGCCCGGCGGGACGACCTTGAACTCGTCGAACGCGCCCTGCCCCCAGCGCAGGAACTGGTAGCGCTCCTTGTTGCGCTGGTACTCGAAGTCGACGTTGCGCTCGAACGCGTCGGAGCGGCCGGACACGTCAATGATCACCGAGTGGTCGATCACCAGTTCGACGGGTGCGAGCGGGTTCACCGCCCTCGGATTGCCACCGAGCTCGGTGACGGCCTCGCGCATGGTGGCCAGGTCCACCACGCAGGGCACCCCGGTGAAGTCCTGCATGATCACCCGCGCTGGGGTGAACTGGATCTCGGTGGACGGGACGGCCTCGGCGTCCCACCCGGCCAACGCGTGGATGTGCTCGGCTGTCACGTCGGCGCCGGCAGAACCCGATTCGGTGCGCAGCAGGTTCTCCAGCAGCACCTTGAGGCTGTAGGGCAGCGTGTGCCAGCCGCGCCCGATCACGTCGTCCAGCGCCGCCAGGCGGAACACGTCGTAACGGGTTTCCCCGACGATGAGGAACCCACGGGCACCGAAGCTGTCCGCGCTGGTGACCGGTCTCTGCGCTGTACTCACGTCTGAGACTCCAGGGGTGGGCGACGAAGCTGGGCAGCTGGAGAAGCTGTCATGCACGACGAGGGCTGAGTGTGGGCCACAGCGCACGACGGTGCTCCCGGTACCCTCGCACCTTAGCAGTACGCTTGTCCGGTGAGGGCGTCCCCGCCGGCAAGACCGTGACTACTCCGAAGCAGATGCGAGAGGGTGCTCACCCAGCTCTACGGCCTCACCGAGACCGCGCCGCTGCTGACGTTCAACCGGGTCCAGCCCGCCGACGACGCCCTGCCCGCCGAGGACCGGGCCCGTCGGCTCTCCCGGGCCGGGGCGCCGGCGCTGGGTGCCCGGATCGTGATGTCGGAGTCCGGCGAGGTGCTGGCCCGATCGAACGTCGTGATGGAGGGGTACTGGGAGAACCCCGAGGCAAGTGCCGAGGTTCTGGACGGCGGCTGGTTCCGCACCGGAGACGGCGGCTCGCTCGACGAGCAGGGTTACCTGTCCCTCTCGGACCGGAAGAAGGATGTGATCATCACGGGTGGTGAGAACGTGTCGTCGATCGAGGTCGAGGACTGCGTGTTCGGCCATCCGAGGGTGGCCGAGGTGGCGGTGATCGGCGTGCCCTCGGAGCGGTGGGGCGAGACGATCAAGGCACTGGTGGTGCGGGGTGAGGGTGCCGAGGTGACCGAGGCAGAGATCATCGCCCACTGCAAGCAGCGGCTGGCCGGGTACAAGGCTCCGACATCGGTGGAGTTCCGGGACGAGATCCCGCGCACCGCGACCGGCAAGATCCAGAAGTTCAAGCTGCGGGAGCCCTACTGGCAGGGCCGGGGCCGCTCGGTGAACTGACCCACCCGGAAACCCGCCCCGATCTTCCCGGCGCCTGGTCTTCACAGTCGTCACACCAGCCGGCGGGTTGGCTCCGGCCCAGGGGCGTGCGGTATACCTGCGGGCCGGACGGGCCAACCGCCCGCGCGAGGAGGATCCGTGACCGAACCCGGCTTCGCCGATTCAGCCCTGAATCCTGGCGAGGGTCGCGCCACCCCGGCGCGGGATGCCCAGCTGCTGGAACGCACGGTGTTCGAGGTCAAGCGGGTGATCGTCGGTCAGGACCGGCTTGTGGAGCGGATGCTGGTGGGGCTGCTCGCCAGGGGTCACCTGCTGCTCGAGGGGGTGCCCGGCGTGGCGAAGACCCTCGCCGTGGAGACGGTGGCGCGGGTGGTCGGCGGCTCGTTCGCCCGCATCCAGTTCACCCCGGACCTGGTGCCCGCCGACCTCCTCGGCACCCGAATCTACCGGCAGTCCAGCGAGCGGTTCGACGTCGAGCTGGGTCCGGTGATGGCCAACTTCGTGCTCGCCGACGAGATCAACCGGGCCCCGGCCAAGGTGCAGTCCGCGCTGCTCGAGGTGATGGCCGAGCGGCACGTCTCCATCGGCGGCCGCACCCACCCCACGCCCAACCCCTTCCTCGTGCTGGCCACCCAGAACCCGATCGAGAACGAGGGCGTGTACCCGCTGCCAGAAGCCCAGCGGGACCGCTTCCTGTTCAAGATCCAGGTGGACTACCCGGCCGTGGAGGAGGAGCGGGAGATCGTCTACCGGATGGGGGTCGACCCGCCCAGTGCCGGGAAGGTGCTCGACCCCGGCGAGCTCATCCGGCTGCAGGACGTCGCCTCCCGGGTGTTCGTGCATCACGCGCTGGTGGACTACGTGGTCCGGCTGGTGGTCGCGACCCGGACACCCGGCGATCACGGCCTGTCCGACGTGGCCGGATGGGTGGCCTACGGGGCCTCACCCCGGGCCACCCTCGGCATCGTTGCGGCCGCCCGTGCGCTGGCACTGGTACGCGGGCGCGACTACGTGCTCCCGCAGGACGTCGTCGACGTCGCCAGCGACGTGTTGCGGCACCGGTTGGTGCTTTCCTACGACGCCCTGGCCGACGGGGTCCCGGTGGAGCACATCGTCACCCGGGTACTGCAGACCGTGCCGCTGCCACAGGTGTCCGCACGGCCCTCCGCCGGTCCGGCGCCGAGCGCGGCGGCCGGGGTGTCCGGCCGGTCGTGACCGCGCGAGACCTGCTGACCTGGTGGAGCTTCCGTGACCGCCAGCGCCGAGCCGACACCGCAACCGACGGCGAGCGGGGCGCCCGCCCGTCCTGGGCGCCCCCCGCGCTGCGCGACGGCCGGATGGACGCGAGCCTTCGGGCTCTGGAGCTCACCGTGCGCCGCCGCCTCGACGGGCTGCTGCAGGGCAACCACCTCGGACTCGTCCCGGGGCCGGGGACCGAGCCGGGGGAGACGCGGCCCTACCAACCCGGCGATGACGTGCGCCGGATGGACTGGGCGGTGACCGCCCGCACCACCGAGCCGCACATCCGGGAGACCGTCGCCGACCGGGAGCTGGAGACCTGGCTCGCCGTGGACCTCTCCGCCAGCCTGGACTTCGGCACCGCGGACTGTGACAAGCGTGAGCTCGCCGTCGCCGCCACCGCGGCCGTCGTGCACCTCACCCGGGGCGGGGGCAACCGGGTCGGAGCCGTGGTCAGCACCGGTGCGGACACCATGCGCCTCCCGGCCCGCGGCGGGCTGCCGCACGCCCGCGGTCTGGTCCGCAGGGTCGCCGGGGTGCCGCGCGCGGCGGAGGGCACCCGCGGCGACCTGGCCGGCATCCTGGAGCAGCTGCGCCGGCCTCCCCGCCGCCGCGGTCTGGTGGTGGTGATCTCGGACTTCCTCGGTCCCCGGA
>DASQWR010000136.1:0-12034 GCA_035640155.1 Pseudonocardiaceae bacterium | reverse complement strand
ACCGGCGCCGAGGTCGTCCAGGTGGGTCGGCGCTCCACCGCCTGGTACTCGGGCGCCTCGGACCGGGACGCCTCCCATAGGGGGGCCTCGGACCGGGGCACGAGTGGTACACCACCGGTGTTGCTGCCCGCTGTCCCGCGGGCCACCGGCGCGGTGGCCGAGGTGCTCGCCGGGGTGCGAGCCGGCCAGCGGCCCGGCGAGGCCGAGCTGGTCACGCTGTTCGGCGCCCGGGGGCCCGAGGTTACCGCGGTTGCTGCGCTGGCCGACGAGCTTAGGGCCGCGACGGTGGGCGACACCGTTACCTTCGTGCGCAACCGCAACATCAACTACACCAACGTGTGCACCTTCAAGTGCCGGTTCTGCGGGTTCTCCAAGGGCCCGCTGTCGCTGAACCTGCGCGGCAAGCCCTACCTGCTCACCCTTGACCAGATCGCCGACCGGGTGCGGGAGGCGTGGGAGCTCGGCGCGACCGAGGTGTGCCTGCAGGGGGGCATCCACCCCAGCTTCGACGGTGAGTTCTACCTCGACGTGGCGCGGGCGGTGAAGCAGGCAGAGCCGGAGATCCACGTGCACGGGTTCACCGCGCTGGAGGTGACCGAGGGTGCGCGCCGGCTCGGGGAACCGCTGCAGGCGTACCTGCTGCGGCTGCGTGCGGCAGGGCTGCGCTCCCTGCCCGGCACCGCCGCCGAGATCCTCGACGACGAGGTGCGGGCGGTACTGTGCCCCGACAAGATCAATACCGAGGAGTGGCTGGAGTGCCACCGCGCGGCGCACACCGTCGGCCTGCGCTCCAACGTCACCATCATGTTCGGGTCGGTCGAGCGCCCAGTGCACTGGGCTCGGCACCTCGTCCGCACCCGGCAGCTGCAGGCCGAGACCGGTGGGTTCACCGAGTTCGTGGGGCTGCCGTTCGTGCACATGGCCGCGCCGATCTACCTCAAGCGAGCCGCCCGGCGCGGCCCGACGTGGCGCGAGGTGGTGCTGATGCACGCGGTTGCCCGCATCGCCTACGCCGGCCTGATCGACAACGTGCAGGCGTCGTGGGTCAAGCTCGGCGCAGCGGGGGTGCGGCAGCTGCTGCAAGCCGGTGTGAACGACCTCGGCGGCACCCTGATGGACGAGAACATCAGCCGGGCCGCGGGCGCGGCGCACGGGCAGGCACTCGACGAGGACGGCTTCCGGGCGATCGCCGAGCCGCTCGGCCGCCGCCTGGTCGAGCGCAGCACGCTCTACGACGCCCTGCGAGCGGCATCGTGACTACCCATGACACCCGTCTCACTCAGAGTTGTTGGTCCCACCCGGAGCGGGAACGCGGCTGGTGGCAGGCAACTCGGCAGGAGTCGGGCGCCGGCCGCGGCCCGGAAGGAGCGCTGCGCATACCAACCCCACCAGCAGCGTCGCGGCGAACACCGCGAGCATGATGCGGTGCTCGCTCATGATGGCGTCAGGATCGCTGTTGAGGTCGAGTAAGCGGCCGAGGATGGCGATGCCGGTGATGCCGCCGAGATAGCGCATCGTCGAGCTGACCCCGGCGGCCATGCCGCTGCGTTCCCGGGAAACCGCGCTGAGTGCGGCGTTCTGAGCCGCCGGGGTGACCAGGCCGATCCCGATTCCGAGGACCACCAGCGCCCACCGCACCGGCCCGAGCGTCGAGAGGTTGCCGGCGGCCAGCACGCTCAGGCCCGCCAGGCAGATCAGTGAACCGCTGACCGCGACAGGCCGCGACCCGAACCAGTCCGTCAGCCGGCCGGCCACCAGTGAGGTGACCACCATCGCCAACATCATGAAGATCAGCAACCGGCCGGTGGTCGCGGCGTCCAAGGACAGCAGTGCCTCGAGGACCAGCGGAAGCTCGAACAGCAACGTGTACATCACCAGATTCTGCAGCGCGACCAGCAGGCTGCCCGCCGCGAACGGCAGGGACCTGAACAGCGAGAACGCGACGACCGGATCTGCTGCCCGCCGTTGCGACCACGCGAAAGGCACGAGCAGCACGAGGCAGGTACCGACGAGCGCTATCGAGCCGGTCCCCGTGGTCTGCAGGCCCAGCACGAGCGATGTCAACATCGCGGCGAGCAGCCCGGTGCCAATCCAGTCGAATCGCGCGGGCGCCGCGCGGTCCACCACCACGGGCGCATGCTTGACCGTCGCCGCCAGTACCGCTGACAGGGCGAGCACCGGCAGGTTGGCCAGGAAAATGCTCGGCCACCCGAACGCCCGGACCAGCTCGCCGCCGACCACCGGCCCGATCCCGGCTGCCAGCGACATGACGGCTCCGAACGTGCCGAACGCCCGGCCCCTACGCTGCGGCGGCAGCTCGATCCGCATCAGGGCCACCGTCGCCGGTACGATCACCGCACCACCGGCCGCTATCAGCACCCGGGACAGCGCCAGCACGCCCAGGGTTGGTGCGACGAAGCCGAACACGGCTCCTGCCGCGATCAGCGCCTGGCCCAGCGCGAACACTCGCCAGTGCCCAACCCGGTCGCCGAGCTTGCCTCCCGGGCTTTGCAAGACGATCGCCGCGACGAGGTAGCTCGACACCAGCGCCTGCGTCACGGTGCCTGAGGGCTGGCTGAACTCGCGTCCGATGTCCGGCAACGCCACCGCGATCATGGTCGAGTTGAGGGGCATCAGCGACGCGGCCAGCAACGCCCCCGCGAGACCCCGCATAGTCCCGTTAGCCACCGGTGATCGGTCGTCGCTGCAGCAGAAACACCGCACCGCCCCGGAATGCGAACTCGATGTCATGGTCCGGCGACCCGAAGACCCGGTCGCACGCCACCGCGAGCGCATGCAGCGCGGCGAGTTCCCCGTCGCCCAGACAGGGTGTCCAGATCAACTCTGTCGCGACTGGCACCTGCTCCGTACCGCCGCAGGCGCTGCACCGGATCTGCAGATCCTTCTCACCGAGGTTGCGCTCCAGAAGCCGCCCGGTCGGGGCCAGCCGGTACTGGTCTGGCGTTACCAGCCCTGAGACGACGGCCTCGCCCAACCCCCAGCTTGCTTCGATCACCCGCTCCGCTGCCCCCGTGACCGGATTCCTGGTGAACAGGACACCCGCCACGTCGGCGTCCACCAGCTCCTGCACCACCACCGCCATCCGGGAGGTCCGCTCGAGTCCGAGCCGCGTCCGGTAGGCACGCGCACCCGGGTCCTGACCTGAAGCGTGAACCTTTTCGACGGCCTGGACAACTGCCGGGAAGCCGCACACCCCGAGCACGCTCAGGTGGGTTCCCGCGAAGCTGGTCGCACCAGAGTCCTCACCGATGGCACTGGATCGGACCGCGCAGGGCGCGCTGCACGAGCACAACGCCTGCAGCGCCGCCAGCACGGCTGGATCGCCGCAGGCCGTGGCCTTGACATGTCCGGACGAGAGCGCGAAGCCTGCTGGCACCGGGAGCCCCGCGCGGATCGCCGCACCAAGCTGGACGGCCTTGCCGCCGAACGCGGCGGCGTCCATGGCATCGGCCAGCGCCCGGATCATCTGGCCCTCATCGCAGCAGTGTGACCTCACCAGTCCTGCCGTCGACTCGGACCCGCGCCCCGTCGGGAATCAGCCGGGTGGCCTCACGCGTGCCGACGATCCCCGGGATGCCGTACTCGCGGGCGACGATGGCGGCGTGGCACAGTTGACCGCCACGGTCGGTCACAATCGCGCCCAGCAGCGGAAGCACGACGTTGAAGTATGGCGACGTCATGCGGGTAACGAGGACGTCGCCGTGCTTGATGCTCGCGAAGTCGGTGTCGAGGCCGACGACCCGGGCCCTGCCCTCGTACGTCCCGGCGTTGACGGCCAAGCCGTGCAGCACAGTGTTGGTGTTCTTCGCCTCGGGTATTTGGAAGAGGTTGGACATGGCGGCACCCATTGCCCGGGCGCTACGGCGGGCAGCGGGCGGGAGAGACTCCAGCGGCGGTGGCGGGTCAGGGTTCGGTCCCAGCAACGGGGGAGCGTCCTCGATCGTCCGCGACGTGCGCCAGCGGTAGCGCTGTGCCACCTCAGCGCTGGGGCCCGGCTCGCCGCGCAGCAGGGCTGCCAGCTCGGCGGCTTCCAGGTCGACGGCATGCGCGGGGTCCGCCAGCCTGCCGACGCGGTGCAGCCGGCGGCCGGCCTCCAGCAGCGCCCGCCGCGCTAGCCCGGTCCCCCAGCAGTCGGCGTATCCGCCGCGCTCGTCGCGCAGCCGGTTGATCAGACGCGCTTCGCCGAGTCGCTCCTCGAACTCGACGGTGTGCTCGGCGGGCACCCGTGACTTGATCTCCACGAGCTTGGCGTCATCCTGGGGTGCTGCCGCGGCTCCGGCGACGGCCGCGCGGATCGCCTCGACGAGCAGCTCGGGCATCTCGCCGGCGGTCAGATCGCCGACGTCATAGCCGATGGACCGGAAGCGGACCGCGTCGAGATAGGTTCGCGTATCCGTGCCGGCATCGGGATCGGCAGCCAGTGCGTCGAGCGTCGCATCAGGAGGGGCCACCGCGCGCAGGACCTGCTGTGCGGACTCGCTGGTATCGACCGCTTGGGCTAGGGCGTCGAGCTCCGCGGCCGCGAACCCGTTGGAGATCGGCGAGGTCCCCCGCAGCATCCCTAGCAGCTCGCCCGCGGTGGCGCCGGTCCACTCCTGCGCGCCGGCGAGGAAGTCGCCGATTGGGACGATCGCGGTTGCCGTGTACTTGTGGTGCAGGTACCACATTGCCTCGACGTGGTCACGGCATCGACCCAGATGCTCAGCCAGCTCCTCGTCGGACAGGGCGGTGGGCTCGACGTCCTGGAGCGCGCGGTGCTTGGCGATCGCCGCAGGCTGGTCGACGCTGTCCCACTGCTCGAGATCCTTGCGCCAGAGTTTCTCCTCGAAAGCGCGAACCGACATCGCGATCCGGGCCTGCATCTCGGCTTCGGTGGCGGGCCCGGTGGGCCCGTTGACGCCGAACATGACGGGCTGGGTGTATATGAACCCGTTGACGATTGCCGGCCTGACGTGGTCGAGCAACAGCCCGTAGCGGGCTGTGCCCTCGGCGAACCCTCGCGGGAAACCGGCCGTGAAGGCCGCCGCGGCAAACCTGGTGATCGGCCTCTGGAAGTGAGTCGACTCCAGCTCCCAGGATCCCTTACCTGGTGCGCCGAACACAGGTTCGTCCCGCATGTTCTCCTCGGTCGGGGGCAACGCCGCCGTGCCGTCACTGATCACCTTTGTCATGGGGTCCTCCTCGTCGAGGCCACAAGGTAAGAGGGCGACGCGTGCGCGGCTGATACGACCGACTGCGGATGGGCGCAGGGTCTCTGACCTGCTGCTTCCGCGCGAGCCCGGCCGACCTTCCGGGCAGTGGGCCCCCGCTCCCACTCTTTGGGAACATGCCTGTTCAGCGAGCGCAGCGATAGAGACCAGTCGAGGTGCCCGCCCGCTGCCCCCCTGGCCCGGATCTCGGTGTACCGCGGTGGATTCGGCGCTGGGCGGTGTGTGCAGCGATGTGGTCGGCGAGCTGATCGGCCTCTTCCAGGTACTGGGTGGTCAGCAGCACCGTGGCGCCGGCGGCGACCAGCGCGCGCCCCGCGGTCCACACCTCGGTGCGGCTGTGCAGGTCCAACCCGGTGGCCGGCTCGTCGAGGAACAGCACCGGCGGGGCAGGATCAGGCTCGCGGCCAGGTCGAACCGCCGTCGCATGCGCCTGGGCACTTCCCGACCGGCCTGCTGGCCGCATCGCGCAGCCCGAACTGCTCGAGAAGCTCGTCCGCGCGGCGACGGGCGGCCGGGGCGCTCAGCCCGTAGAGCCGGCCGAACATGACCAGGTTGCTGCGGCCGCTGAGGATCTCATCGACCGCGGCGTGCTGGCCCGACCAACCCGATGCTGGTCCGCGCTGCCGGCGTACGTCGAAGCCCGCCACTTCAGCGTGACCGGCGTCCGCCCGCAGCAGTGTCGTGAGAATCCGCACTGCGGTGGTCTTGCCCGCGCCGTTCGGGCCGAGCAGCCCCAGCACGCTTCCGGTCGGCACCACCGCTGGCCAGCACCACCAAGCTGCCTCAACCCCGACCACGCCTTCGAGTTCGGCCTGCAACGTGTCCTCGACGGCATCGCAGTACTCAATCCAGTAACGCGACGGATGACGTGGCGGGAGGAAAGTAGGCTGCGCGGGTGGATCCGCGGCCGGTGCTCGTCGTCGACTTCGGGGCGCAGTACGCGCAGCTGATCGCGCGCCGGGTGCGTGAGGCGCAGGTGTACTCCGAGATCGTCCCGCACACCGCGAGCGTGGCGGAGCTGCTGGAGCGGGACCCGGCGGCGATCGTGCTGTCCGGCGGGCCGGCCAGCGTCTACGCCGACGGCGCGCCGCGCGTCGACCCGGGGCTGTTCGACGCGGCCGTGCCTGTGCTCGGCATCTGTTACGGCTTCCAGGCGATGGCGGACGCGTTGGGTGGCACGGTGGAGAAGACCGGCACCCGGGAGTACGGCCGCACCGAGCTGGAGACCGACGGCGGGGCGCTGCACCGCGAGCTGCCCCGGCGCGGGCCGGTGTGGATGAGCCACGGCGACGCCGTGACGGCAGCTCCGGACGGGTTCGCCGTCACCGCGCGGTCGGCGGGGTCACCGGTGGCGGCGTTCGAGGACACCGGCCGGCGGCTCGCCGGGGTGCAGTACCACCCCGAGGTGGTGCACTCCCCGCACGGCCAGGAGGTGCTGCGCCGGTTCCTGCACGACGTCGCCGGCATCCGCCCGAGCTGGACCACCGCAAACGTCGTGCTCGACACGGTGGATGCGATCCGCACCCAGGTCGGCGATGGGCTCGCGATCTGCGGGCTGTCCGGCGGGGTGGACTCGGCGGTCGCCGCCGCGCTGGTGCACCGGGCCATCCGTGAGCGGCTGACGTGCGTGTTCGTCGACCACGGGCTGCTGCGGGCCGGGGAGCGGACGCAGGTGGAGCGCGACTACGTGGCCGCCACCGGCGTCCGCCTGGTCACCGTCGACGCTCGGAACCGTTTCCTTGGCGCCCTCGCCGGTGTCGCGGACCCCGAGGATAAGCGCAGGATCATCGGTCGGGAGTTCATCCGGGTCTTCGAGGCCGCGGCGCTGGACCTGCAGGCCGAGGCGGGGGAGCGCGGGCGGCACATCGACTTCCTGGTGCA
Organism: Pseudonocardiaceae bacterium; assembly: GCA_035640155.1. Lineage (GTDB taxonomy): Bacteria > Actinomycetota > Actinomycetes > Mycobacteriales > Pseudonocardiaceae > JALYQB01. The sequence continues at coordinate 4,922 of DASQWR010000136.1, read as the reverse complement.
GGGCACCCTCTACCCCGATGTCGTCGAGTCCGGCGGCGGGTCGGGCACCGCGAACATCAAGAGCCACCACAACGTGGGGGGCCTGCCCGCGGACCTGGCGTTCCAGCTCGTCGAGCCGCTGCGGGCGCTGTTCAAGGACGAGGTGCGCCGCGTCGGACTCGAGCTCGGGCTGCCGGAGACCATCGTGCACCGCCAACCCTTCCCCGGCCCCGGCCTGGCGATCCGGATCATCGGCGAGGTCACCACGGACCGGCTGGAGACGCTGCGCGCAGCCGATGCGATCGCCCGCGAGGAGCTCACCGCCGCGAGGCTGGACCGCAACATCTGGCAGTGCCCTGTGGTGCTGCTCGCGGAGGTGCGCAGCGTGGGTGTGCAGGGTGACGGGCGCACCTACGGCCACCCGGTGGTGCTGCGCCCGGTGTCCAGCGAGGACGCGATGACCGCGGACTGGTCCCGGCTGCCGGACGAGGTGCTGGCCCGGATCTCGAACCGCATCACCAACGAGGTGCCCGAGGTGAACCGGGTGGTGCTCGACGTCACGAGCAAGCCCCCCGGCACCATCGAGTGGGAGTAGTGGTGCCGAGCGTGGGGCGCGCAATGCATGGCCGGCCTTGGGTAGCGGAGCCGGGTGTTATGGCCGGCGGCGCAGCGATCCAGCGAGCAGGGCCACGCCGACGGCCATCGCGCCGCCCGCCAGGATCCAGCGCCCGTCCACCGACGGCAGCCACGAGGTGCCGCCCACCAGGACGACGACGGCCACGGCCAGGGCGGTGAGCCCGGCGAGCAGGGCCAGCGGATCCGGCAGCCGGCGCGGGACGGGCTGTCCGGTGCCTGTGGTCTGCGGGTCCTCACCCACGGCGGGTCACCTCTACGTTGCCGATCCCGGAATGGACATCGAGCACGAGCCGCCCGCCGCCGGGCCCGTCGGTCCCGTCGTCGGCCACCTCGGCCCGGGCGGAGAACCCGGAGCTGCGCTCTCCCAGGCAGGTCAGATCGCCGGTGGCGACGCGGCAGATGACGCTGACGTCCAGGTCGGGTGGTAGGAACACCTTGGTCTCGCCGAGTGACACCGCCACCGTGGTGGACACCGTCCGGCCATTGGGTACCAGGTTGGTGAGGTCGAGGTGCCCGCTGCCCACGCTGTGGGAATAGCGGTCGTGCAGTTGAGCCGGGGTGGCCGCGCTCCACCGACGTTCGCCGGCGCCGGCGTCGGTGAACGGTATGGCGTGCAGCAGCCAGGTGGCCAGGGCCAGCGGCACGGCCACCGCGATCAGTCCGCGACCGCGGTGGAGCAGTGACCCGGTCACGAGGCCGAGCCCGATCACGCCGAGCGCCACCGCAGCGACCTGGGCGGGGCTGATCGCGGGCAGGAACGCCGCCGCGGCGCCCGCGGCCAGCAGGGCGACGCCCAGGGTGATCGACGTCACCTTCGAGCGTGGCCGCGGTGGGGCGGGTTCCGGCTGCGGCGCGGTCCCCGGGTCGGGCAGGTCCCACGCGAACGGGGCGGCGCCGAGTGGGTCCCAGGCGGGTGGGGTGGTGGGCGGCGCAACTGCGGACGTAACGTCGAGACCGGTGGTGGCTGTCGCAGTCGGGACGGTGGCCGGCACCTCGCCCGCGTTCGAGCGGTGGCGGTGCAGCACGAACAGCGCGGCGCCGCACAGCGCGAGCGCAACCAGCCCCCGCGGGTCGCCACCGAGCACGGCGCCGCCGGCGGGGATCAGCGCGAGCCCGAGGATCACGGTCAGCGTGGTCGACACCGAGCTCCGCCCCTTGCCGAGGACCGCTTCGGCAGCCGAGGCGTCGTCGCCCTCCGCGGGTAGCAGCAGCCAGCCCAGCAGGTACAGCAACACGCCGACCCCGCTGAGCACGGTGGCCACCACGAAGCCGACCCGCACCAGCACCGGGTCGATGCCGTAGCGATCACCGATCGCCGCCGCAACCCCGGCGACCTTGCGGTCGTCCGCGCGCCGCCGCGGCCTGGTCGCCCAGAAGTCCCGGACCGTCTCTTCCACGCCCATCCCGCTCACGCCTTCGAGCCTGGCGCGCGGACTGCCGTGAGCACCATCCGGGACGACCCTGAGATCTGCCTGCCGGATCGACGCGACAACCCTGATGACCTGGATGCGCCCGCGTGTGACCATTCCTGATGTGGACACCCCTCCCGAACCTGCCCCGGTGCCGCCGCCGCCGGGGCCGGTCGAGGTGCCCGCACCCGACCCGGCTCCCGGGCCCGCGCCGCGGGCGGTGCTCCGCCGGGGGCGCTCCGGACGGGTCGTCGGTGGGGTGGCGAGCGGGATCGCGGATCACCTGGGCGTGCAGGTGCTGTGGGTGCGGACGGTGTTCGTCGTGCTCGCCGGCCTCGGGGGCGCGGGCCTGCTCGGCTACGGGCTGCTCTGGGCGTCCGTGCCGGAGGGCGCGGACATTCGGGGGCGGCCCAGCACTGTTCGCGAGCAGCAGCAGGCGATCGGGCTCGTCGCGCTCGGGGTGGGTCTCGCGCTCGCCGCCGCGGCGCTCGGTGACACCTGGGGCGGCTGGGTCACCGGCCCGCTCGGGGTGGCGCTGGTCGGAGCGGCGGTGGTGTGGCGGGAGGCCGACGAGACGCAGCGCCGTCGCTGGATGAGCGGGGCCGGGGCGGTGTTCGGCGGCGGTCGTACCGGGGTGCTGCGGGTGCTCGCCGGGACAGGACTGGTGGTCGCAGGGATCGTGGTGTTCCTGCTCAACCAGGTCGACCTGGGCCAGGTGCAGTTCGGGCTGCTCGCGGTGGTGGCCACGCTGGTGGGGGTCGCCGTGCTCACCGTGCCGTGGTGGCTGCGCCTGGTCCGCGACCTCGGGGAGGAGCGACGGGCCCGGATCCGCACCGAGGAGCGGGCCGAGATCGCTGCGCACCTGCACGACTCCGTGCTGCAGACGCTGGCCCTGATCCAGCAGCAGTCCGACTCCGGCCGCGAGGTGCGCCGGCTGGCCCGCGGTCAGGAACGGGAGCTGCGTTCGTGGCTCTACGGGCCCTTGGGCTACGGCCGGGCGGGCCAGGGCGCGCAGGGCGCGGCGTCGGCGGGCTCGCCCACCACCCTCTCCGAGGTGCTCTCCCGCACGGCGGGCGAGGTGGAGGACACCTACGCGGTGAACGTCGAGGTGGTCGTGGTGGGGGACTGCGAGTGCAGTGAGCCGCTGCTACCGCTGGTACTCGCCAGCCGGGAGGCGATGGTCAACGCCGCGAAGCACGCGGGGGTGTCGGAGATCAGCCTCTATGCGGAGGTCGAACCCACCGAGGTGCACGTGTTCGTCCGGGACCGGGGCAGCGGGTTCGATCCCGCGGCGGTGCCCACCGACCGGCACGGCCTGGCGGACTCCGTGCACGCCAGGATGCAGCGGCACGGGGGCACCGCGAAGGTCCGCACCGGTCCCGACGAGGGCACCGAGGTGCAGCTCGGGATGTCGCGGGCGGAGAACGAGCCCAGCGCGGCAGAGAGGGGAACATCGTGACAGCGCAAGCCCCGCAGGTGATCACGGTTTTCCTGGTCGACGACCACGCACTGTTCCGGACCGGGGTGAAGGCCGAGCTCGCCAGGGCGGGGTCGACGGGTCCGGACACCGCCGACGTCACCGTGATCGGTGAGGCCGGTTCGGTCGCCGAAGCCGTCGCGGGCATCGGGCACCTGCACCCCGACGTGGTGCTGCTCGACGTGCACCTGCCCGACGGGGGCGGTGCGGAGGTGCTGCGGCGGGTGTGCACCGCGCAGCCGGACGTGGTGTTCCTCGCGCTGAGCGTCTCGGATGCTGCCGAAGACGTGATAGCCGTCATCAGAGCGGGTGCGCGCGGCTACGTCACCAAGACGATCTCCGGGCGGGAGCTGGTGGACGCGGTGCGCCGGGTGCACGCCGGCGACCCGGTGTTCTCCCCCCGGCTCGCGGGCTTCGTGCTCGACGCGTTCGCGCAGCGCCCCGGCGCGGCTCCGGTGGGCGATCCGGAGCTGGACCTGCTCACCCCCCGGGAGCGCGACGTGCTGCGGCTGCTGGCCCGTGGCTACGCGTACAAGGAGATCGCCGCAGAGCTGTTCATCTCGATCAAGACGGTCGAGACCCACGTGTCGAGCGTGCTGCGCAAGACGCAGCTCTCCAACCGTTACGAGCTCTCCCGCTGGGCCTCCGACCGTCGCCTGGTGTGACCGACGGCCCCTCCCTTGACCGCCCATCCCGCCACTCCCGGCCGGCCGCCGCCCTGCCTACTACGCACGCCGGATGTCCGAGAAGATGATGAGGATACGGCCGTCGTCGGCGGTGCCCATCTCCAGCAGGTACGGCTCGGTCTCGGTGCTCCCGTCCGGCCTGGTGTAGATGATGGTCAGGGTGACGGTGTTGCCGTCGGCCTGCACGTTCTCCGCGGCGACGTCGCGGAACTGACCCCAGAACCTCGCATACCCGTCGCGCCCGCCGGCCTGCTCCATGACCGCAGGGCCCAGGTAGGTCCATGCCTCGTCGAGCCGGTCGGGTAGCAGCGCGTAGTAGTCGCGGACGGTCTGCTCCAAGGCCGCGGCACCGGGCTCGGCGGGGGCGGGCGGGGGAGCGGCCGGTTCCGAGGTGCTCGGCTGGGTCGTGGGGTCGGCGGTCCCGGTCTGGGGAGCGACAGTCGAGCTTGGGGGTGGTGCGGCGACGCTTGGCTGCTTGGGGTCTCCCATAACGGTGACGAGGGCGAGCGCCCCGAGTGCGACGAGGAGCGCGGCGACCGCGCCGGCCAACACCGTTCGGCGCTGCCACCACCGTGCGGTGGTTGGTGCAGCGGCGGGCCTCGCGGGGGCGACTGCGACCGGTCGGTCGTCTAGCGGGGTGGGTGGCGTGGGACCGTCGGGTGGTGTCGCGGTGTCGCGCGGTGTCGCGGTGTCGCGCGGTGTCGCGGTGTCGCGCGGTGTCGCGGTGTCGCGCGG
>DASQWR010000135.1:0-2793 GCA_035640155.1 Pseudonocardiaceae bacterium | reverse complement strand
GCGCTGCGTATGACCCGCCCGTCGAGAAAGCCGAAGCCCACCAGGACCGAACTGGAGACCAAGATTCAAAAGCTTGAAGCGGAGCTCGAACACCTTCGGTCAGAACGCGGATAGCCGATTCCGGGACGCGTGTGAGCGTAGGTTCAGGAGCTTGATCGATTGTCCGAGCTCAGACTGACCACCAAAGCTTGCGGACTGCTGTTGATCGTTCCCCGGCGTCCCAGTTTGCAGCTTCGGAAGTGATGGCCGTTCGGCTCTCCTCGTTAGGAAGGGAGCAATGGACTCGGCCGCCCGGACCAGGACACCCGTAGCTCCTCGCGTGTGATTTCGAGAACGACTTCTGGCCCCAGGTGGGAAGGAGTTTTGGCCCCACCTGCGCTGTGCGGACGCGTGTTGTGGGAGCGAGTTTTGGCCCCACTTGTTGATCTTGGTGGTGTTCGCTCGCCGTGTGCGTCGCGTGGGTGGTGCCGTGCGGCGCTGAGCTGTAGGCAGTCGAGGAAGGCGCCGAGGCCGGCGACGGGGTGCTGACCGTGGTCGGCAAGGAACTGGCCGAGTTCAGCGCGGACTGTAGGGCTGGCGTGGGTGAGGAACTGCCAGGTCAGATCGAGTAGTTCGGCGGTGATCGCGTCGTGGCTGGGCCCGAAGTCGGCCTCGACGGGCGGCGACTGGTCGGGTGGGCCGGTGGGCATCGGTCAGCTCGGCGCAGCGCGCTGGGCGCGGGCGTGGGCGAGCCGGGACGATCGGCTGCAGCGTCATGGGTTCCTCGTTACCCCACAGCGCGGCCGATGAGTTCGTGGCTCCCGGCCGGTCCAAGCTCGTAACACCCTAGGAAAGGACACCACCATGTCAGAGCTTCTCGTCGACTTCATCACCTCCCTCGACGGCTACGCATCGGGAGAGGGCTGGCCCGGGTTCTGGGGCCTCGAGGGCCCGGAGTACCTCGCTTGGCTCGGCGAGCAGCCCGAGGTCACCTACCTGATGGGAGCGAACACCTACCGCCTGATGTCGGGCTTCGCCGCGGGCGAGGTCCCGAATGGCCAAGACGAGTTCAGGGCCGAGGAAGAGGCGTCCGTCGACGAGCTCACGCAAGCGTCCAAGGTGGTGTTCTCCTCCTCGCTCGAGGAGCCACTTGCGTGGGCCAACTCCACGCTCCTCCGCGACGACGCCGTCGAAGCGGTCCGCGCCATGAAGGAGAATGGCTCGGGGCTCCTCAGCACGATCGGCAGCCTCAGCCTGTGCCGGTCCCTGCTGAAGGCCGGCCTCGTCGACCGCTTCCGGATCGGGATGTTCCCGGTGATCACCGGGGCCACGGGCGAAGAACGCATCTACGACGGCTACCCGGACGTCGCCCTCGAGATGATCGAGCACCGGACTTTCGACGGCCGCATCCAGCTGGTCGAGTACAAGCCACGCGTGCTCGAGCACCCGCCGCTCGGCGCCCCTGCGTGACGTCGCCCCGTCCGCCGGTGTCGAACGCCACCACCGCCCGCCGCCTCTTCGAACTGGTCGAGCCCATTGCGGTCGTCACGTACCTGGCTGTGGGTGCCGAACTGGTCATCCACGGCGCTGACCTGCGGCGTCGCTGAACGGTAGCCGTCGGCATGATCGCCGGCTGTGGCAATTCGACTGCTGTATCTGGTCTTCCGACACCTGCTGGCCTGGCTCGGACTACTGGCCCGCAGCTCCCGCTCGAAGAACGCCGAGATCCTCGTCCTCCGACATGAGGTCGCCGTGTTACGGCGCCAAGTGGGCAGAGCGCGTTTGTCCTGGGCCGACCGTGCGGTGTTCGCGGCACTGGCCCGGTTGCTGTCCCAAGCTGGCCGACTCCAGCGGATCGTCACCCCCGCCACGATCCTGCGGTGGCACCGAGACCTGGTGAAACGGCGCTGGACCCAGCCCCGACACCGTCGCACCGGTGGCCGGTCCACGACATCGGAGCTACGCCAGTTGGTGCTGCGCCTGGCCTCGGAAAACTCGACCTGGGGCTACCGGAGGATCCACGGCGAACTCGCCGGGCTCGGCTACCAGATCGCGCCCAGCACCGTGTGGTCGATCCTCAGGCGAGCCGGCGTCGACCCTGCACCTCACCGCAACGGGCCCACCTGGCGACAGTTCCTGGCTGGCCAAGCCCACGGCATCCTCGCCACCGACTTCTTCTGCGTCGACACCCTGCTGTTTCACCGCTTGTACGTCTTGTTCGTCGTCGAGCATGCCACCCGCCGCGTCCACCTCCTGGGCATTACCTCCAACCCGACCGGTGCCTGGGTGGCTCAGCAGGCACGAAACTTCCTGATGGACCTCGGCGATCGCGCGGCCCAGTTCACGTTCCTGATCCGTGACCGTGACAGCAAGTTCACCGCCGTCTTCGATGCCGTGTTCGCCAGCGAAGCCATCCGCATCCTGCGCACACCCGTACGGGCACCCCGGGCGAACGCCATCGCCGAACGCTGGATCGCCACCGTCCGGCGCGAACTGCTCGACCGGATACTGATCGTCAACCGCCGCCACCTCGAGACAGTGCTGGCCGAGTACGTGACCCACTTCAACGACCATCGTCCCCACCAAGCACTGCACCAAGCAGCACCCCTCAGACCCCTCCCCGTGCCCGCTTCACAGCCCGACCTTCCCCTCCGACGCCGCGATCGGCTCGGCGGGCTGATCCACGAATACGCCCAGGCCGCATGACGTGGATGACCTAGTCGGCACCCATACGATGGCAGCGTCATCGACGTCCACAGTCCCCGGCGAAGCGCCACAAACGGAGCTGTTGCGTTGCGCGGAGTCGAAGCAGTG
>DASQWR010000134.1:0-23493 GCA_035640155.1 Pseudonocardiaceae bacterium | reverse complement strand
CTCGAACCCGAGCAGCCCGCGTTGCTTGACCTCGACCAGGTCCAATGACCACGCTGTCCATCCCCACCCCGCACGGGTTCGCGCGGGCCGAGCTGCACTGCTGCCCGCAGGGCCGCGCCGCGTTGCTGCTGGGGCACGGGGCCGGGGGTGGCATCGATACGCCCGACCTCGTCGCGGCGACCCGGGCGGCGGTGGCCGCCGAGGTGCACGTGGCGCTGGTGGAGCAGCCCTACCGGGTGGCCGGGCGGCGGGCTCCGGCGCCGGCCCGCCAGCTCGACGCGGCGTGGCTCGCCGTGGCCGAGGAGCTGGCGATCGGAGTGTTCGCCGACCTGCCGCTGGTCTTCGGAGGCCGGTCTTCCGGTGCCCGGGTGGCGTGTCGCACGGCGGCCGAGGGTGGGGCGTGCGCGGTACTCTGCCTGGCCTTTCCCGTCCACCCTGTGGGCCGGCCGGAGAAGAGCCGGATGCCCGAGCTCGACGGTGTGGAGGTGCCGGTGCTCGTGGTGCAAGGCGAGCACGATCCGTCCGGTCGTCCGGAGCCCACACCCGGGCGCGAGGTGGTGCTGGTCGCCGGAGACCACGCCCTCCAGACCGATCCCGACGATCTCAGCCGCACCGTGGCGGAATGGCTGGAGCGCCGGCTGCGTCCGCTGGACTGACAGCGCATCAGGCGGCCAGGTTCCAGGTGTGCTCACCGTCGGGCGAGGTCGAGCCAGGCCCACTGGTGTGCGGCGGTGACGGTGATGCGGGCCGGCTTCCCACACCTGGTGGGCCCCGTCGGTGGTGGTCTCGCGGACCTCGCACCAGGAGCCGTCGGGTGCGGCGAGGACGGTGTTGGTGGGTGGGCCGGCATCGGTGTCGGCGCGGAGGCTGAAACGCCGCTCGACGGCTGCAACGCCACCAGGCCGCGGTGTTCCCCCACACGGGTGCTCGCCAACGTGGGCCACCCTCAGGTAAGCAGTGCCGGTGAGGACACCGCGACTGCTGCTCGGTCCCGTGCTGCGGCACGTCGGTGAGACCACCGCGACGGTGTGGGTGCAGACCGACCGTCCGGCCGAGGTCGAGGTGCTGGGCTGCGCCACTCGGACGTTCGAGGTGCTCGGGCACCACTACGCGCTGGTCGAGGTCCGCGGGCTGCGGCCCGGGTCCGCCACGACGTACGAGGTGCGCCTGGACGGGCAGCGGGTGTGGCCCCGGGAGGGATCGACCTGGCCGGCGAGCCGGATCCGCACCCGCGGCGGCAGTGGGGCGAAGCGGGTGGTGTTCGGCTCCTGCCGCCGGGCCAAACCCGATGCCTCCAAGCTGGCGGCCTCGCTGGGGTTCGACGCGCTGGACGTCTACGCCAGCCGGCTGCCCACCCTGCCCGAGGACGAGTGGCCCGACGCGCTGCTGCTGCTCGGCGACCAGGTCTATGCCGACGACCCGACGCCGCAGACCAAGCGGTGGTTGGCGACCCGCCGCGACCTGCGGCAGCCGCCTTGGGCCGAGGTCGCGGACTTCACCGAGTACACCCGGCTCTACGCCGAGTCATGGTCCGACGAGGAGGTGCGCTGGCTGCTCTCCACGGTGCCCACTGCGATGATCTTCGATGACCACGACGTGCGCGATGACTGGAACACCTCGCGGGCGTGGCGCGAGCAGATGCAGGCCCAGCGGTGGTGGCACCAGCGGATCCGCGGCGCGCTCGCCTCGTACTGGGTCTACCAGCACGTCGGCAACCTCCCGCCCGACGAGCGTGCCGCGGATCCGGTCTGGCAGGCGGTGCAGGAGACGGTGGGGGACACGTGGCCGGTGCTGCAGAAGATGGCCGGCGAGGTCGACGCCGACCCGACAGTGGTCCGGTGGAGCTTCCGGTGGGACCTCGACCGGGTGCGCCTGGTGATGGTCGACTCGCGGTGCGGCCGGATGCTCGACGAGGGCGACCGCAGCATGCTCGACGAGGCCGAGTTCCGCTGGGTGGAGTGCGCCGTGGAGGAAGACGCCGCCGACGCGGTCGACCACGTGCTGGTGGGCAGCTCGCTGCCGTGGCTGTTGCCCTCGGCAATCCACGACGCGCAGTCGATCAATGAGGAAGCCGCGAGCAGGGACGGCCTGCGCGGCCGGCTGGCCGAGACGATGCGCCAGGGGGCGGATCTGGAACACTGGGCCGCCTTCCGCAGCTCGTTCGACCGGCTCGCCGCGCTGCTGCAGCGCGTCGGCACCGGCCCGGCGGCGCCGGCCACAGTGTCGGTGCTCTCCGGCGACGTGCACCACTCGTATGCGGCGAAGGTGATCTTCGACGAACCGGCCGACTCCGCCGTGCACCAGCTGGTGTGCTCGCCGGTGCACCACGCGGCCCCGTGGATCATGAAGGTCGCGTTCTGGGTCGCCTGGCTGCGGCCGGTGGCCCGGGTGTTCCGCGCCGCGGCCCGCCACTCCGGCGTGCGTGACCCGTCGGTGCGCTGGAGGCGGGTAGCGGGGCCCATCTTCAGCAACGCCCTGGCCACCCTGGTGCTCGACGGGCGGAACGCGACGTTCACCGTGGAGCGCGCGGCACCAGCCGGTGCAGGCGCCAGGTTCCAGACCGTGTGTTCCGTCGAGCTCGGCGGGGTCCCGATCGGTTGAACGAGTTATCCCCGGTCGCTGCCCAGGCTCGGCTGTTGCCCTAAGGTAGCGCCGGGAGGTGCCGGTGCACGACGTCCAGATCGAAGTGGTCCTGCTCTCGGTCCCGCGCGGCCGGCTGGCCTGGCGCGTGGCGCGCGGCAACCTGGCGGATGGTGTCCGCCCCGATGCCCGCGCCCGGCAGCTGGCCGGACTCGGCGCGGGGAGCGCCGGCGTGGTCGTGCACTCGACCTCGTGGCGCCCGGCGTCCGGAGGGCTGGTCCTCAGCTATGCGGTCCTCCCGGACCCCGATCCCGCTGGTGCCCGTCCGGTTCCCACCGGGGTGCAGATCGTGTGCTCCGGTGACGTCTCGGCACCGTCCCCACCTGTGGTGGACGTGGAGCACGTGCTGGCCCACGCGCTGCGCCACCTGTCGCTCGTGGCGCGCACCAGCCCGGACGTGGTCGCGGCCACCGCGGCGCACCCGCTGCTGTGGGACGCCGTGCTCGCCCATGCTCCCGGCGTCGCCGGCGAGCTCGTCACGCAGCGATGAGCTGCTTCACCCGATCGGGGCGCATCGTCGCTGCTACCGCCCCAGTTGGGAAAGTAGCAGGGTCACCAGGTGTACCGGCGGCCCGTCGCGCCTCTCGACGCATCGGAGGAAGCGCGTTGCTCGTCGCCGAGCGTTCCCGGTGGGGTCCCGCGCAGGGAGGCACAGTGACCTGAGCCTCACGAGGACCTGAGCCTCACGAGTTCATCCGCACCGAGCTAGTCTCCCGCGCGGGTCTGCAGCTTCCGGACCATGCTGATCATGGCTATAAGGAGAAACGCACTGTGTTCAATCCCTCGTTCATCCGCAACGCGATCAACAGAAGTGCTCAGAACCCTGCCGACCGTCGCCGGTTCCTGAAGGTGGCCGGTGCGGCCGGGCTCGGCTTCGCGGGCGCCACTTACGTGGGCGCCCGGTCGGCCGTCGCCAGTGGTGAGACCTTCCAGGACGAAGGCCCCAGTGACGCCGCGATCCTCAACTTCGCGCTGAACCTGGAGTACCTCGAGGCCGAGTTCTACCAGCGGGCGGTTCGGGGCGAGGGGCTGCCCGCGGACCTCCTCGGCGGCCAGGGCACCCCTGGTGAAGTGACGGGCGGGCGGCAGGTCGAGTTCCAGAGCGATCTAGTGCGGCAGTACGCGGAGGAGATCGCGGCCGACGAGCTGGCGCACGTCAGCTTCCTCCGTTCCGCCCTCGGCGACGCCGCGGTGTCCCGGCCGGCCATCGACATCGACATGGCGTTCCAGGCCGCCGCGATGGCAGCGGGCCTCGCGACCGAGGAAGAGCCTTTCGACGCCTACGCGAGCGAGGAGAACTTCCTGCTCGCGGCGTTCATCTTCGAGGACGTCGGGGTGACGGCCTACAAGGGTGCCGCCCCGCTGGTCGACAACAAGACGTTCCTCGAGGCGGCCGCCGGCATCCTCGCCGTCGAGGCCTACCACGCGGCCAACATCAGGAGCGTCCTGAACTCCAAGGGGATCGAGGCGCCCGAGCTTCGCGACGCGGCGAACAAGATCTCCGACGCACGCGACAGCCTTGACGGTCCGAGCGACCTCGACCAGGGCATCTTCGTGGACGGCCAGGCGAACATCGTGCCGTCCGATGCAAACGGCATCGCGTTCAGCCGCAGCCCCGGACAGGTGCTCAACATCGTCTACCTGAACCCGCAGGCCGTCACCTCCGGCGGTTTCTTCCCCGCCGGTGTCAACGGTGAGCTCAACACCAGTGACGCCAACGCGTAGCAGGACCCGACGGTGAGAGGCGGTGCGGAGCCCCGGCTGCGCACCGCCTCCCTCGTCCCTCGTCACGGCGCAGCTCGTTACGGCTCAGGCTGCCGGCCGGGGAGCAGCCAGACGGTGCCTCGAGGCGTGTCGTGCACCTCTATTCCGGCTGCGACGAGCCGATCACGGAGGTCGTCGGCCAGCGCCCACGAGCGCTCGTCGCGGGCCCGGTTCCGCAGCTCGATGAGCGCATCGACGAAGGGCGAGACCAGCTCCCGCGGGTCACGGGTCCCGGCCACCGCGACCTCGCCCAGACGGGCCACCGTTCCAGCCGCTCGGTCTCCGCCTGCAGGGACGGTGGGGTAGCGACGCCCCGATCGGCACCTGACGCCTGTCCGCTGGGGACAGTGCCGGCATCGGGCGGGCGGCGGTCATCGGTTGCGGCTGACCAAAGGTCCTCGATCGAAACCGTGCAGCCGGAGGCGAACAGCGTGCTCACCCCGTGCCTGCGGAGCGTGACCGCACCGCGTCCCAGGACCGTCGCGGTGCCCGCATCGGGGTCGAACACGCAAGCGGTGTGTTCGTCGACGCCGAGCACCACCGTGCTGGGCCCCAGCATCGACTCCAGCATCCGCAGGCGCCGCTCCCCGAGGTAGCAAGAAGCGCGTGTCGTGCTTCCCACCCTCGGCGTTGTCGTAGTGCGGGATCACCGCTGCGCGCAGACCGATCGTTGCCAGCAGATCTATGCCCTCGACCCACGGCGGAGCTGCGCCAACCTTGTAGATCTCGTACACCGGAACGGTGGCGACCCCCAGGGTCAGCGCGGCGGCACTGGCGAACGTCACGCAACCGCCGTGAGCCAGCTTCCCGGCGAGCACGTCCCGCAGTGGAGTGTCCTTCCAGACCTGCAGCGCGTAGGTGGGCTACCCGGGCCGGCGAAGACGTAGGCCGCGTCCCGGATCTGCGCCAGGGCTTGCTCACGCCGGAGGACGTCATCGGTGACCGAACGCCACCTCGCGACCCCGGGCGTCACTCCGAGGTTCCGCTCGAAGTAGCCGGCAGCGCGCTGGGAGATCTGGTCGGTGTTCTCCTGGAATCCGTACGGGGTGTCGAGCAGCACCACCTTCACCGGTGGTGGCCCGAGGCGCTCCACGAGCAGCCGGTGCACCTTCGCCATCGGCGGCGCGGTCTCACCCGATCCCATGATGGTCAGCAGCCGCGGGCGATGCCGCTCGACACCGGGCGCGAGGTCGAGGCCGTCCGGGCTCACCTTCCAGGATCCCGCCAGCACCGGCACTGCCTCGTCGTCCGCGTCATCTGGTCGTCCGCCTCTGGGCACCGACCAGGTCCCGGAAGATCACGACCCGCGAGATAATCAGCATGGTCCCTCCCTGTCGCGGCCTAGGGGCAGAAGCTCCCTGTAGGCATTAGCACGAGAAAACACTAGTGGGTGACAACCTCATCGCCCACCGACAGCGTGCCGGGCTGCAGCACGGCGAACTTGACGCCGAACGTGACGCCGCCCTGGGCCCCGCGGCGATAGCCGGCGAGCGTGCGCAGCGGTTCAGGGCCGGTCCTCGTGCCGGATTCCTGGTCGATCGTCGTGACGGCACAACGGACGGCGAGCTTGGCAAAGCCCAACTCGACGTCCCCGACGATGATCCGGCGGGTGCGGTCCTCGCGGTGCGGTTCGTCCCAACCGTCGAGCACGATGTTGGGGCGGAAGCGGTCCATCGGCACCGGCGCGCCGCCCCGCTCGGCGATCCGCTCGTTCAGCAGGTCCAGGGACGACCGTGAGGTGACGAGGAACGGGCAGCTGTCGGCGTAGCCCGAGGTGCCCGGCATCTCACCGTCGGTCACCCGGTGGTGCTCGGGTGGCACCCGCACCAGCCTTCTGGGGGCATCCAGCACCCGCGACAGCCATCTCGCGACCGCGTCGCCCTGGTCGATTCCCTGGTACGCCACCCCGAACAGCTCCACGTCGCACCGAGCGGCCGTGAGATCCACGTCGATGCGCATCATGTCAGCGCCCGGCGCGCGGAGCGTGAGCCGCTCACCCCCGGCTTCGACCTCGGGGTGAATCAGCGCCATCGGTGCACTGTGCCGCTGGCTGCGGAACACGCCACCCTCGTCGATGACCATGAAACTGCGGTCGTGGGTGAGGCCTGCTGGCGTCACGACCGCCTCGCGCACCGAGGTGCCAGCGCACCCCTTGACGGGGTAGTAGTTCAGCTCGATGACCCTGGCCACGCACCGACGCTACCGCCAGCACAACTGCATCAACTTCCGCATCGTCTCCGCCTCGAGCGTTGCCAGTACGGCGTCCGCGCCGGCGGCTCGCAGCTGCTCGACATCGCTGCCGCCGGTGGCGATGCCGATCATGTGCACTCCTGCTGCCCGGGCAGCTCGCACGTCGTTTGGCGTGTCCCCGATGAGTACGGTATGGGCATTGTCGAACTGATGGCCGAAACGCCGAGTGGCACGGGCCTGGGCACGGTGGACCAGCTCGGCACGGTCGGTGTGATCCGCACCGTATCCTCCGGCTTCGAAGTCGACGTACCCGTCGAGTCCGAACACTTCGAGCTTGACGCGAGCGATCTCTCGTAGGTTTCCGGTGAGCAGGCTCTGCCGCACGTCTGCCTCCGCTGCCAGCGTCGCCAGCGAGGTGGCAGCGCCGGGCATGGCTCGGCCGCGGCTGCGCAGGTCAGCGCGCGCCTGCTGGTATCCGTCGACAAGAGCCTGCGAGAGCCTGCGCACCGCCTCGTCCGTCGGATCGACGCCGTTGAGCTGCAGGCTCTCGCGCATGATGTTCAGATCTGTCCGGCCGGTGAATGGGGGGCGCTCGTGAAACGGTGTGCCGGTGGCGGCCAGAAAGGCCCGCTCGAAGATGGCGCGACCCACTCCGCGGGTCTCGACCAGCGTGTGGTCGACGTCCCACAGCACCAGCATGAGTCGAGCACCAGCAGCCGATGAGGGCACGACCGGACAGTCTGCCCTACCGATGGTCGTCGCTCAGTCGCCGGTGACCACGTTCTCCAGGTGCACGGACAGGTGCTGGACGCACTCGTCCATGCTCTGGCCGGACCGTTCACGGAGCATTCCCAGGGCCAGGTCGGCGAGCAGCAGCGCACCACCGGCCAGTGCCGCCTCGTCGTGGAAGGTGGTCATGAGGGTGCGGACACCGTCGGCGCCGCCGCGGTGGCGGGCCGCGAGGACCCCGGCGGCGCGCTGGGCCGCGTCGACCATTCCGCGCAGCTGCTGCTGATGATCCGCCTCGATGCTCATGCGGTGATCAGCGCCTGGATGGCGGTGCGGGCGGTGGCGAAGCGCTTGGTGACGTCGGCCCAGTTCACCACGTTCCACCAGGCCGTCACGCCGAGCCTGCAACTGCGCGCTTGCCCTGGAGGCGGCGCAGCGGGAAGTCTGGGCGGGGGACCCGCTGGCGCTTCCGCATCCCACAAGCGCTTCGAGAGGTTGTCGACATCGTGCGGTCCCCCGCCCAGGGGGATCCAGCCACCACACTGGATCAACCGGCAGCATAAAGGCTATTGCAGCAGGATGGCAACTATTAGAACTCAGCCGAGTGTGCGCGCGACGCCCAACACGGACTGCCCGAACGGCACCCGCACGACGCCCTCGATCGCCCTCGTCACCGGGACGACCACCCGGTCGTAGACCGCGACGAGCCGCGGGTCCGGCGAGCCGGCTCCGCCGCGGCGCACGGCGAGCCACCAGGCGAGGCCGCCGAGCAAGTTCACGGGGCGCACCGTGGTCGGCTCCAGCCCGGCCGCCGTGAAGCTCGCCCGCAGGGTTGCCGGCGTGTAGCGCCGCACGTGCCCGACCCGCCGGTCGAAGTCGCCGTAGAGCTGCTCGTACCCGGGGACGAACGCGACGACGTTGCCGCCCGGCTCGACCAGCCGCGCGAGCGAGCGCAGCGCCTCGGCGTCGTCCTCGATGTGCTCCAAGGTGTTGATGGTGATCACCGTCTCGACGGGTCGGTCCAGCACCAGCCCGCGCTCGACGTCCATCCGCGCAACCTCGACCTCCGGCCGGTCGGCGAACCGGCGGCGCAGCACGGCGACCGCCTCCGGGTCCACATCGCTGACGACGAGCCGGTCGAGACCGCGGAGCTGCTCGGCGAACTCGCCGAGCCCGGCGCCCACCTCCAGCACGCTGCGCCCGCAATGCGGAGCGATCAGGTCGTGCTGGAACCGGCGGTAGCGGGGCATTCCCGCACCCGCCTCCTCGCCGGGGGCGCGGCCCGTCGCCTGGCTGAACGCGCCCGCACCGGAGACCCCGTCCATCGTCATGCTGCGCAACAGTACGGCCAACGCGGTGCCCGGCTACACCCACATGGCAGCTTGCTGTCGCTCGTTCAGCCGCAGAAGGGGGCGTCGTCTGATGCAACGAGCCACCGAACGTCTCCGAGATGGAACCAAGTAGCACCATTTGGCTCTGTGCTCGGCGGCTACGCCGAACCGTCCGCCCAGTTCCGCCACGACCCGGCCCGCGCCGCGCAGATCCTGGACGAGTCGGGCTGTGCGATGGGCCCGGACGGAACCCGGGCGCGCAACGGCGTCCCGGCCCGGTTCACCTGATGTACCCGGCCTCGGACACCGTCCGCAAGGACCTGGCCCAGGCGTTCGCCTCCGACGCCCGTGCCGTCGGTGTGGACGCCGAGCTCGAGGGCCTGGGCTGGGAAGCGATCGAGCCGCGGATGGGCGGGGACGCGCTGGTGCTCGGCGGGGGCACCCCGTTCGACCCGGACCTGGTGTCCTACCAGCCCATCGTGGATCCGCACGCCCACGGGGTGACCCTGGGGCCCGTGGTGGAACCTGCAGGACTGGCAGCCGGGCTCATGACCGTGGGCGCTTCCAGCCGGAACCGGGCGATCCTCGGGTTGGTGGGGCGGCGGCTGGCGTTCGCGGTGCCAGTCCTGGTGATCGTCTCCGCGGCCATGTTCGCGCTCGGGGCGGCGTCCCCGTTCGACCCGATCTACCAGTACTACGGCATCGACGGGGTGTTCACCGCGTCCGGGGCGGACATCGCCCGGGTCCGGGCACAGCTCGGCCTGGACGACTCGGTGGTCGTCCAGTTCGGCCGGTGGGCGGGTGACCTGCTCACCGGCGACCTGGGAGACAGCCGCTCGCTGCGCCAGCCGGTGGCCGAGGTGATCGCCGAGCGGCTGCCGTGGACGCTGCTGCTGGTCAGCGTCGGGTTGGCAATCGCGGTGCTGCTGGCGCTCGCGCTGGGTGTGGTCACGGCCTGGCGACAGGGCGGCTGGCTTGACCGCCTGGTGACCGCGCTCGCGCAGGCCATCGAGGGCATCCCCGCGTTCGTGCTGGCACTCGTGGCGATCGCGCTGTTCGCCCTCGGGCTGGGCTGGTTGCCGGTCGCGGGGCTGACCGACTCCGGTGCCGATGCAAGTGCCGGTCAGGTGGCGCGACATCTGGTGCTCCCGGCCACGGTGCTCGGGATCTCGCAGGCACCCTGGCTGCTGCTGCACGTGCGGCAGTCGCTGCTGGGGGCGTTGGCCGAGGATCACGTCACCGGCGCCCGGGCCCGGGGCCTTGCCGAGCCCGCCGTGGTGCTCCGGCACGCGCTGCCGACCGCGCTGCTGCCGTTCGTCACGCTGCTCGGCGCCCGGGTGCCGGAGCTGGTGACCGGGGCGGTGCTGGTGGAGGTGGTGTTCTCCTGGCCGGGGGTGGCGGCTGCGATCGTGCAGGCCGCGCTCGCGGTCGACTACCCGCTGCTGGCGACGCTGACCCTGTTCGCCACCGCGGCCGTGCTGCTCGGCTCGCTGCTGGCCGACGTCGCAGCGGCGCTGCTCGACCCGAGGGTGGCCACCGATGGCTGAGACGGTGCTGACCCCGCTCGCCGATCCGGTCTCGCCCGGGCAGTGGCGCACCGCTGCCCGTCGCCGGGCCGGAACCCCGCGGGGCCGGGCCGCTGCCGGTCGGGCCCGGTTCCGGCTGGTCGGTGGGATCGGCCTGCTGGTGGTGCTGGTGCTCGCCGCGGCGCTCGGCCCGTGGCTGGGCGGGCTGGACGACCGGTTGATCGACTACACCGCGGTGCGGCTGGCGCCGAGCCTGGCCCACCCGTTCGGCACCGACGACGCGGGCCGGGACCTGCTGCTGCGCAGCCTCGCCGGGCTGCGGGTGTCGCTGCTGGTCGCGCTGCTGGTCGTGGTGATCTCCACGGTGCTCGGCGCGGTCGTCGGGGCGTTGTCCGGTGCCGTCGGCGGCTGGACCGACCGGCTGCTGATGCGGCTCGTCGACACCGTCAACGCCGTCCCGCACCTGCTGCTGGGCATCGTCATCGTCGCGCTCTACCGGGGCAGCTTGTGGGCGGTGGTCGCGTCGATCGCGATGACGCACTGGACGACGGTGGCCCGGATCGTGCGCGCCGAGGTGCTGTCGCTGCGGCAGCGGCCGTTCATCGACGCCGCGATCTCCGGCGGGGCATCTCGGCGCCGCGTGCTGCGCCGGCACCTGCTGCCGGCGGTGGTGCCCCAGTCCGCGATGTCCGCGGTGCTGCTGCTGCCGCACGCGGTGTGGCACGAGACCGCGCTGAGCTTCCTCGGGCTCGGGTTGCCGCCGCACCTGGCCAGCCTCGGACATCCTCGGCGACGGGAGGGACGCGGTGCTGCTCGGTGCCTGGTGGATCGTGGTGTTCCCGTCCGCGCTGCTCGTCGCAGCCACCCTCGCGGTGTCCGGCATCGCGTCGGTGTGGCGGGACCGGCTGGTGCCCCGGCGCCGATCGGAGCTGGCCCTGTGACGCTTGAAGCAGGAGATGGGAACCCCATGCTGGACGTCGAGCAGCTCTCGGTGCGCTTCCGGCTCGGACGGCCCGGTCCCCGGCGGCCCGATCGTCAGCGGCCCAGTCGCTGGCACCACGGCGCGGTGGTGCGCGCGGTCACCGACGTGTCGTTCGCCTTGCGGCCCGGGCAGCTGCTGGCCCTGGTCGGGGAGAGCGGCTGCGGCAAGTCAGTGCTCGCGGCTGCGTTGCTCGGGCTGCTGCCGGCCAACGCCGACGTCAGGGGACGCGCGGTGCTCGCCGGATCCGGCCCGCCCTCGACTTGATTGGGGCTCCAGAGTCCGAGCTGGCCGGGCGGGTGCGGGGCCGGCGGATCGGGCTGGTGCCGCAGTCCGCAGCCACCCACCTCACACCGGTGCGCACCGCGGGCGTCCAGCTCACCGAGGCCGTCCGCGCCCTGCGGCCAGACGTGGGGGAGCCTGCCGCCCTGGTCGATGATCTGGTCACCCGGGTCGGTCTGGACCGCGTCGCACTCGCCCGCTACCCCCACGAGCTCTCCGGCGGGACGGCACAGCGGGTGGCGATGGCACTGGCGCTGGCGGGTGACCCCGACGTGGTGCTCGCAGACGAGCCGACGACGGGACTGGACCGCCCGCTGGTGCACCGCACCGTCGACGCGCTGGCCGCGCTGGCAGGACAGGGCAGGGCAGTGCTGATGATCACCCACGACCTGGATGCCGCCCGGCGCGCAGCGACCCACCTGGCCGTGATGTACGCCAGCCGGATCATCGAGCTCGGTCCGGCGCGGGACGTGCTCACCGACCCGTGGCACCCCTACACAGCTGGCCTGCTGCACGCGCTGCCCGACGCCGGATTCACCCGATCCCCGGCCACCCGCCGGAGCTGACCGCGCTGCCTGACGGGTGCGCGTTTCGCCCCCGCTGCGGGACCGTCAAGAGCTGCAGTGGCGACCCCGTGCCGGCCCGATACGGCGACCGCCTGGTCGCCTGCCACCGGCCGTGTTGAGCGCCGCCGGAGTGGTCGCCGGCTACCGCAGCGGGCAGCCCGTGCTCGACGGCGTCGACCTCAACGTCGCGGCCGGTGAGGTGGTCGGGCTGGCGGGACCCAGTGGCTGTGGCAAGTCCACCCTCGCGCGGGTGCTCGCGCTGCTGCTGCCGCCGTGGGCGGGGGAGATCCGCCTCGATGGCGAGCCGGTGCGGCGCTTCCGCCACGCCGCCCCGCGCGGGCAACGCACTTCCGTCGCCGTGGTGTTCCAGCAGCCCCGCCTTTCCGTGGACCCCCGGTTTCCGGCTGCGTGAAGTGATCGCCACTGCACCACCGGCCGGGGTCAGGGTTCGGGTGAGCTCGTCAACGAGCTGGCTGCGACCGTCGACCTCACCGCCGAGCTGCTCGACCGCCGCCCGCACGAGGTGAGCGACGGCCAGTTGCAGCGGGCCTGCCTCGCCCGCGCGCTGGCGCTGCAGCCGCGCTACCTCATCTGCGACGAGATGACGGCCATGGTCGACGCCTCCACCACCGCAGCGCTGGTGCGGGTCGTCACCGCACGCGCCGAGCGCACCGGAGCGGGGGTGCTCGCCATCAGCCACGACGAGGCGCTGCTCACGGTCTGGGCGCGGCGGACGGCCCGGCTGGGCTGAGGTCATTCCTGGTGACAGTCCCGATCCTGCGTGATGGTCCCGGATCTCCCAGACCCGGATTTCCCAAGAGGAGCCCGGGACCATCACGGCAAGGGTCACGTCACCGGGCCGGAGTTGCCCTCGCCGATCTTCACCACGTCGTCCTTGTCCGCATTCTCCAGGTCCTCAACAAGTTTAAGGACGCTCGCAAGGCTCTGAAAGTCGTCTTTTCCGACGCTGCTCCCCTCCAAGGGGGTACCTTCGAGCAGGTGCCCGACCGGATCCTGCATCCCCGAACTGTCCTCCGCGTCAGCGGCCACAGCGATCCCCGAGGCAGCCAGTGCCATCGGCACGGCCAGGGCACTGGCAGCGATCACACGGTTGAGCTTGCGCATTGGGTCTCTCGCCCTCCATCAGTCACGACTTGAATCGATGCTCCACCGGGCATCTGCCCGGTCAGTACGCGGAGCGTCACGTCCCCGCACCAGGAGTGGGGGCACCCTACGGGACTGCTCCGTTCAGCGCTCCAGCGGTCCGCTGCGGGCGACGTGAAACGCAGTCGGCCGCCACCGGGCTGGGGTACGAGGGACGATTCCGCAGGGAGCGTCAACCGGCGAGGGCGGCGGCCAGGTCCGGGTAGGTCTGGAACAGCGTGGTCAAGCCGGTGGCTTCCAGTGGCCGCGTGACCTGCCGGGAGTTCGCCACCAGCCGCAGGTCGCTGCCGCGCCCGCGGGCGTCGTCGAGGCACTCGACGAGTACAGCCAGCCCGCTGGAGCCCAAGAAGCTCACCCCGGACAGATCGAGGATCAGCCGCTGCGGTGTCCTCGCGAGCTGGTCCTGCAGGCAGGAGTGCAGCCGAGGGGTGGTCACCATGTCGACCTCGCCCCCGACGCTGACCACGGTGGCGCCGTCTCGGTCCTGCACCTGCAGGCGGATCATCGGGGTGTCCTCGCACCCGCCTGCTGTGCCCCCTGCAGTGGTGCCGGAGGCCGCGGATCCCGGCACTGGCATGGCCTGTCCTCCCTGAGCTGACACGCACGATCACGATGCGGCCATCGTTGAGAATCCACCGTAGCCTGACGGCCACGGCGGCGCGCTCGACAGGCACCGCTCGCCCCACGCATGGTGGTCCCGGACCGCGCATCTGATCCGGGACCACCACCGCAACGCATGGGTCAGCTCGATGGGTCGACGGGGTTGCTCCCGACGTTCTCGAAGTTGCTCCCGCCCAGGTCCAGCGCCTCGAGGACGCCCGAGAGGTTGTCCGCGCCCTCCGAGCTGTTCCCGGACTCCTGGGTGGACTCCGTGGTGTCGGTGGAGTCCTGGAGCTCGCTCCCGGACTTCAGAAGGTCCGTCCGCAGGTCCGACCCGGACTGCCGGGCATCGCGCCCGGCCTGCTGGAGCTCCTCCCGGATGCTGTCCCCTGCGGAGTTGGCCTCGTCCGAGCTGGCCTCGTCCGAGCTGGCCTCGTCCGAGCTGCCACCGCTGTCGAGTAGCCCCCCGAGCGGATCCTGCCCCTCCGAGCCTTCCACCGCTGCTCCAGCGACGCCCGCGACGCCCAGTGCCATCGGCACGGCCAGGGCGCCGGCAGCGATCACGCGGTTGAGCTTGCGCATTCGACTTGCCCTCCATCGTTCGTGAATTCGTGGGTGCTCCGCCGGACGCCTGCCCGGCAGTACGGAGCGTTATGTCCCCGCACCGGGAGTGGGTGCACGCTACGGGACTGCTCGGTCCAGCGGTTCAGCGGCCCCACCCGGGTGGCCCAGGACGCAGCCCGGTACGGGGCTGGAGCACGAGGCGAGCTGAGCTCAGGTGGCGCGGGCGCGGGCGGTTTCTCGTTCGCTGGCCTTGCGCAGGGCCTCCACCAGCTCCTTCTTCGACATCAAGGAGCGGCCCCGCACGTTGAGCTGGCGGGCCTGGCGGTAGAGCTCGTCCTTGCTGGCGTTGGCGTCGACACCGCCAGCGGTTTCGCCACCGCGGTCGGGAGCGCCACGTTCGGCGCGGCTGTCGGAGGGACCGGCCTGCTCCTTGGCCTCCCAGTGGTCCCCGACCTTGCGGTGGGTGTGCTTCAGAGCGGCGTAGGCGGTGCGGTGGGCCCGCTCACCCTCACCGTAGGACTGCACCGCGGAGTCGTGCGCCTCCGACCAGGTGCGCTGGGCCTTGTCCGGGGACCGTTGCAGGGTGCTCGGCAGCTCGTCTTTGCCTGGCATGTGCTCCACCTCCGGAATCGGCCGTCAGGGGCTACGACCGGGAGTACCCGGACCCGCTCCGGGTGACTCTCGGGGGAGTGTCAACCGGTGAGTGCGGAGGCCGTGTCCGGGCAGGTCTGGAACAGCGCGGTCAAGCGGCCACGTCGCCTTCAACACCTGATGGCCCGAACCCCACGTGAGGGATCCGGGCCATCATGCAAGCAGAGGGTTAGCTACAGCAGCCCGCCGAGGAGGTCCTCGCCCCCGTCCTCGGGGTTGCTCCCGCCATCCTCGGAGCCACCCACGTCGAGGATGTCCTCGGAGTCGCACTCGTCGTCGCCCACCCCAAGGAGATTCCTGAGGCCCTCCCCGAGGCCCCCGAAACCGTCGTCCTCGGAGTCGCACTCGTCCCCGGAGCCGCCCCCGTTCTGGCCGGCGGTACTTCCGTCACTGCCGTTCGTGTTGCTACCGTCACTGCCGTTCGAGCTGTTGCCTCCCGCTGCATCAACCCGGCTCTGCGTCCCCGAGCTGTCCTGCGCGACAGCGACGCCCGAGGCACCCAGTGCCATCGGCACGGCCAGCGCGGCAGCGGCGATCACGCGGTTGAGCTTGCGCATGGACTTGCCCTCCATCTTTCGTGACTTCGTGTGCTCCATCGGACGTCTGTCCTCAGTACGGAGTGTTGCTTCTCCGCGCCAAGAGTAAATACCCCAGCGTCGGAACGGTCACCAGCCCGGACATGTAGCGATTCGCGTCTCACCTGATTCAGCTATCCAGCGGCCCACTGCGCGAGGGCGAAGCGGTGCCACCAGACGTCCGGTCACGAGGTTGGGGTTCTACCAGGCGCCGTCGTGGGTGTGGATGCATCCGCTCACGTGCCACGGACCGTCCGCACAACGAGGACGCTGAAATCTCGCGGAAAGGTGCGGATGGACACTGACAGTAGGTGTCGCCGCGCTGAAGCTGATCGCGGTACCTGCCCGGCCCTCAGTACGGGGGGTCCCGGATCCCGCAGATGGGATCAATCGGGGTCCGGTGAGCCAGGGCAGTAGCTGACTCAACTCAGCAGGTCGCCCCCGGAGTTGTCCTCGTCATCCTCCCCGAGGAGTGCTTTCAGGATCGCCTCGACAAGAGTGTCCTCGTTCTCCTGGTCCAACAGATCCAGGCAGTTCACGGCCTCCTGGGGAGGCTCGGCCTGCTCCACGCAGTTCTCGAAAGCGTCATCTCCGGAACCGCCCTGGTCTTGCACCGTCGAGCCGTCCGCCGCGACATCGGCCACAGCGATACCCGAGACTCCCAGTGTCATCGGCACGGCCAGGGCGCCTGCGGCGATCACGCGGTTGAGCTTGCGCATCGGACTTGCCCTCCATCTTTCGTGACTCCATGTGCTCCATGCTTGTACCAGGTAGTACGGAGCGTTACGTCCCCGCACTAGGAGCGAATGCCCGGCGGTCGAGACTACCAATCATCTCGGTTCAGCTCGCTATTGTGATCTAGATCACCCGAACTACTCGATGCCGGCGTCGTGCAGCCGGGCGTTGGTCTCGACGCGACGCCCACCGCGACCATCCCGGGCGCGAGGAACAGCACGTCGCCGCGGCTAGGGCGGCCAGCCCACCCTGCCCCGCAGCAGTGCGTACCCGGCGAAGGCGACGACGTCGAGCAGCGCGTGCGCGATCACCAGCGCCCACAGTCGGTGCGTGCACTGCCACCCGCGCCCGAACACCAGGCCCATCACGAGGTTCCCGGCGAACCCGCCGAAGCCCTGGTACAGGCGGAAGGCGCGAACTCCTCGGGGACTGACGCGGTCCGGCTCTGCGAGACACGTCGTGGTGGCGGCGTAGTCCGGGCACATCTAGCCTGAAGATCAAGGACGCATGCCCGAAGCACTGCTCGACCCGCGCCCAGCGGGGGTGTCATCACCTTCAGAGGCTGCTCAGATGTGGGCCCTGATAGGCATACTTCTCATCGCGTGGTTGGTGCTGTCGATTCTCGGTGCAGTGATCAAGGGCCTGTTCTGGTTGACGATCATCGGCGTCGTGCTGTTCCTCGCGACGGCGGCCTACGGTGCGGCCAAGCACCGG
Organism: Pseudonocardiaceae bacterium; assembly: GCA_035640155.1. Lineage (GTDB taxonomy): Bacteria > Actinomycetota > Actinomycetes > Mycobacteriales > Pseudonocardiaceae > JALYQB01. The sequence continues at coordinate 6,483 of DASQWR010000134.1, read as the reverse complement.
TCCGGGCGAGAGGTGACGTGACGTCGGGGCAGTCCCCGCCGAACAGGTGAGCACGAACCCCGCCCGCCTACTGTCCACGCTACCTGGGCGAGGATGATCCGCCCGGGTCGGTCTACGCGCCCCACCGCCTGGTTCGGGGCGCAGCTCGCGGAAGTCTCCCGCGGCGACACCGTGGCGGTATTCGGGTGCGGCCCGGTGGGGCAGCTCGCCATCGCGTCCGCGTGGCGGCAGGGCGCCGGCCGGGTGATCGCGGTCGACGACGTCGCGTCCCGGCTGGAGCTGGCCCGGAGCCAGCACGCCGAGCCTGTCGACTTCGGTGCCGAGGACCCGGTCGCCGTCGTGTGGGAGCTCACCGGGGGCGTGGGGGCCGACCGGGTGATCGATGCGGTTGGAGTGGACTCCTACTCGGGGGACCCGGACGAGGAGCGCGAGAGCGAGGTCAGCGAAGCGGCCGGGGGTGGGGAGACCGCCTGGGAGCACGGCAGCGCTCCGTCGCAGGCGGCTCGGTGGACGGTCGAGTCGGTGGCCAAGGCCGGCAGCATCGGGATCATCGGTGTCTACCCGCCGACCTTCCAGACCTGGCCGATCGGCGCCGCGCTGAACAAGAACCTCACCGTGAAGATGGGCAACTGCCCGCACCGCTCGGTAATCCCGCAGCTCCTGGGCATGGTCGCGACCGGTGCGTCGGATCCGGCACGGCTGCTCACCCAGGTGGAGCCGATCGACGACGTGATCGAGGCGTACCGCGTCTTCGACCGCCGGGAGCCGGGTTGGGTGAAGGTCGCGCTCGCCCCAGTGGCGTGACTCCAGTGGCGTGACGACTGCCAGATGGCTCCTTGGCAGTCGGAGGGCCGCGAAAACTGCGACCTGGCTCCATGTCGCAGGCAGGGACCGGTGGCAGGCGGGGGCCAGCTACTACGCTGCAGGAATGGGGTCGGGAGACGAGCCGCGAGCGCGGGTGCTGCACTCTGAGCGGCAGCTGGAGCTGCTGCGCAACCGCGCCGTCATCGCGACCGACCGCTCGTTCACGGTCAGCGACCCGCATCGCCAGGACCATCCGCTGGTGTGGGTCAACCCCTCCTTCACCCGGCTCACCGGGTACGGCGTGGCGGAGGCGGTCGGGCGCAACTGCCGCTTCCTGCAGGGCCCGGACACCGACCGGCAGGCCGTCGAGCGGATCGGCAAGGCGCTGGAGGAGGGCCATGCCAGCACCGAGGTGCTGCTCAACTACCGCAAGGACGGTTCCGCTTTCTGGAACGAGGTGACGATCAGCCCGGTCACCGACGCCGCCGGCCGGATCGGCAACTTCGTGGGAGTGCAGACCGACGTCACCGAGCGGGTGCTCGTGGAGCAGGAGCGGCGCCTCGCGCTGGCCACCGCTGAGGAAGTGCGCAACGACCTGCGCCTGCTCACCGATGCGACCACCTGGATGACCGAGAGCCGCAACGTTGCGGACGCGGCCGACCGGCTGACCCAGTCGGTGGTGCCGGCGCTCGCCGACTACTGCTGCGTCGACCTGCTCGACGAGGTGAGCGGCCGGGCGGACCGGGTCGCTGCCTACCATCGCAATCCCGGCCAGGTCGCCGCGCTGTACGAGCTGGCCGACCGCATCTCGCCTCGGGTCGGGGGACCGGACTCGATCTCGCAGGTGCTCACCTCCGGTGAGCCGCTGCTCATGTCCGACCTGCTGGAAGGGCCGGAGCGCTCGGCGTCGCCTGACCCGGACGCCGTCCGGCTCCACCGTCAGCTGCGCCCGCGGTCAGTGCTGCGCGTCCCGCTGCGCGCCCGCGGCGAGGTGCTCGGCGTGCTGACGCTGTGCTCCGAGGAGCCCTACGGTCGCCGCTACAGGCAGCGTGACCTGCACCTGGCCGTCGACCTCGCGAGCAAGGCGGCGCTGGCGATCGACAACACCCGGGCCTACGCCCGCATGCGCGAGGCGGCGGAGACGCTGCAGCTGTCCCTGCTGCCGGCGGTGCGCCCGGTGGATGGCGTCTGTGCGGCCAGCCGCTACCTGCCCGGCACCCACGGGGCGCGGGTCGGCGGCGACTGGTACGACCTGCTGGAGCTGCCCGATGGTGCCACCGCGATGGCTGTGGGAGACGTGGTGGGGCACGACTTGCGCGCTGCGGCGGCGATGGGCCAGCTGCGTGGGCTGCTGCGCTCCTACGCTTGGGAGGGACTGCGCTCGGGTACGGTGCTGGACCGGTGTGACCAGCTCGTGCAGGGGCTCGAGATGGCGGCGATGGCCACCGCCGTCTACGCCCGGCTGGAGCCCTCCCGGAACGGAGAGCCCCGTCAGCTCACCTACTCCAACGCCGGTCACCCACCACCGCTGCTGCGCCGGCCCGGCGGCCCCCCGGAGTTCCTCGACGCCAACCTGTCCCCGCTGCTCGGGGCGATCGCCGGGCCGGGGCGCACGGAGGCCCGGGTCAGCTGCCCGCCGGGGTCGCTGCTGCTGCTCTACACCGATGGGCTGACCGACCTGCCCGGGGAGGATGCGGAGCGGCGGCAGCAGCGGCTGTACGAGGTGGTGGCCGGAATGGGAGACGACGCGAACGTCGAGGAGCTGTGCGACCGGGTGCTGGCCGGCCTGGTCCCGGGCAGCTCGCCCTACGACGACGTCGCCCTGCTCGCAGTGTGCGTCGAGGGACACTGAGACCATTCTTAGGGACCGTCCAGGTCCCCGCGAGCATGGGCCACGACCGTTGCGGGTAGCCCGCGGGAGAACCCTCCAGGAGGTAATGATGGACGACTTCGTCCACAACGACACCGCCGCCTTCGTTGCCGAACCGGCCGTGGCCTAACGGGCCCGAGCGCTCCGCGCTGCGTCGGGCCGACAGCGCGGGCTTCCGCCCCCCGATGCTCGCCACGCTCAGCGAGCGGTCCTTCTCCGACCCGGGGTGGATCTTCGAGCGCAAGCTCGACGGGGTGCGCGCGATCGTCAGCCGGGACGGCGCCGGCTCGGTGCTCTGGTCGCGCAACGAGCTGCGGATGTGCCACACCTACCCCGAGCTCGTGGAGGCGTGCGACGCCCGTGGCCCCGGGCGGTTCGTGGCCGACGGCGAGGTCGTCGCGTTCGACGGCACCCGGACCAGCTTTGCCCGGCTGCAGCAGCGGAGCCGGATCTCCGACGCCCAGCGCGCGCTCCGCACTGGCGTCGCGGTCCACCTGTACCTGTTCGACCTGCTGGTACTCGGCGACGTCGACGTCACCGGCCTGCCGCTGCGCGCCCGCAAGCGGCTGCTGCGCGACGTGTTCGACTTCACCGACCCGCTGCGCTACTCCGCGCACCGCAACACCGAGGGGGAGGCCTATCACACCGAGGCCTGCCGGCGCGGCTGGGAAGGAGTCATCGCCAAGCGCGCCGACGCCCGGTACCGACCCGGGCGCTCCCGGGACTGGCTGAAGCTCACCTGCGTGCACGCCCAGGAGCTCGTCGTCGGCGGGTTCACCGAGCCCGGCGGCTCCCGCATCGGGTTCGGTGCGTTGCTCGTGGGCCACCACGACGCCACCGGCCTGCGCTACGCCGGCAAGGTCGGCACCGGCTACGACCAGCACACCCTCGTCGAGCTCCGGCGCCGGCTGGACGCGCTGGCGCGCCCCACGAGCCCGTTCGTGGATCGGGTGCGCGAGCGGGGAGTGCGCTGGGTGGAGCCGGAGCTGGTCGCCCAGGTCGAGTTCAACGAGTGGACCACCGACGGGATGCTGCGCCACCCCCGGTTCCAGGGTCTGCGCACCGACAAGGCTGCCGCCGACGTCGTCCGCGAGCGTGGTTGAGCGCCTGCGGTGCGGGGTAGCCGGAGGTGTCCAACGAACCGATCTGGGAGGAGGCCGACGTGGCCACCACCGCCCGCCAGATAATGACGCCGGACCCGGAGTGTGCCCGGGCCAGTGACACCGTCCTCGACACGGCCCAGAAGATGGCCCGTCTCGGCGTCGGCGCACTGCCGATCTGCGGCGAGGACAACCGTCTCAAGGGCATGATCACCGATCGGGACATCGTGGTGAAGGTGCTCGCCGAGGGCAAGGACGCGCGCGCCCTGCACAACTCGGAGCTGGCCCAGGGCGAGGCCGTGACGATCGGCGCGGACGACGACGCCGAGGAGATCCTCGCGACGATGACCCAGCACAAGGTGCGCCGGCTGCCGGTGATCGACGGTCACGAGCTCGTCGGCATGGTCACCCAGGCCGACGTCGCCCGCGCGCTGGACGACCCCTCCGTCGGGGACCTGCTCGAAGCGCTGTCCGTCGGTGACTGAGCTGATGCCCGCTCGTGATCCCATCGCCGAGCCGTCGGGCGCCCGGACCCCGGGCGGGCCCGGGGAGACCTGGCCCGCCCGGGTGGACACCCACCTCGCCGAGGGGTCCGCCCGCCTCGGCCCGAAGGACCTCTTCGGCTGGCAGGCCAACAGCTCCCCGGACCGGCTCACCCACCCGGCGTCGGGGGCTTGCCGCTCACTGCGGTGACGATCTCCGCGGCGACGGTGCGCAGCTTGACGTTGCGGTTCTGAGATGCGGCGCGCAGCAGGTCGAACCCCTGGTCTGCATCGCACCGGTTCTGGGCCATGATGATCCCGATGGCCTGGTCGATGGTGGCCCGGGATGCCAACGCGGCTTCGAGCTGCGTGGTCAGCTCGCTCTGTCGAGCCATCCGGGTGGCCAGGGCCAGCGCCCGGGACGCCTCCGAAGCGAAGCGTTGGGCGTACTCGCGTTCGGTCTCCCCGAAGGCGCGGGGTCGGCTGGCGTAGAAGTTGAGCGCCCCAGGGATGCCGTCGCTCAGTGGCAACGACAGTGAGGACCGGACTCCGTGCGCCAGGACCGACGTCCGGTAGTCGCCCCACCGCTCCTCCTCGACGAGGTCCTCGACGAGGATGATCTCGCCGGTGCGGATGGCGTCCAGGCACGGCCCGTGGCCCTGGCCGTACTGCATCTCGTCACAGCGCGCGGCCCGATCGTCACTGTTCGCTACCGTGTACGGACGCCCGTCTCGCTTGAGGGTGATCCCGCAGGACAGTCCCTGCGTGACCGACCGCGCGGCGAGGACCGCCAGGTCGCGCAGGAAGTCTTCGACGTTGTCAGTCGCGAGCAGCAGTTCCTGCAGCTCGGCGGCCGCGGTGAGAGCCTCGGGCACAGTGTCGTTGGCCATGGCAAGCCCGGCCGTTCCCGGAGTCGTGACCCCGTCATCGATGTACATCGTAGACGGTGCACCACGTGGGTTGGCGCGCTCGAAGAGCCTCCGACGCCCTCATCATGCCACGTACCGGGGCGCCGCTCCGGGTGCCCCGTCGAGGCTGGCCGAATCGCCGAATGGGAACTATGCTCACTGCAGGGGTCCGGAAGCGCGGCCCATCAGACACGTCGTTTGGCAGGTGTCCGATGGATCTTGCTCTGTTCGCCAGCACCCGCGGCGGTGTGACGACAGTCACCGTCACCGGCGCACTCGATCTCTCCACCAGCCCTGAGGTGTTGACCTTCCTGGCCGGTCAGCTCGACCGCGGACATCACCGCCTGCTGCTGGACATGAGCGGCATCACCTTCCTGAGCTGCGCCGGGCTGAGCGCTCTGCTCGACGTGGAACACCGCGCCCGGCTGGGCGGCGGATGGCTGCGGCTGACCGGCGCCGACAAGGGCGTCACCTGCCGCGTCCTCCAGCTGACCGGCACCCACACCGTGCTCCAGACGGCATCCTCGTCGATCCCGTCACCGCCCACGGGCGCCATGATCAGCGGACCGGCACCGGTCTGAACCGCCGTCAGCGACGCTGCAGCAGTGCGGCCCACCGTCCGCTGCGATGCGACGACGCTGACCAGGCGCAGGTCGGCGGCGCCGGCCACCGTCGTCACTGCGTCCGCGCCCACCCGGCACCACGGAAACGACGGTCCCGCGCCGTCCTGTGCACCAGCCGGGCCGAACCGTACCGGACGCCGGAGCCCGGCGGTTCCACCTCCGCCAGCACCGTCCCACCCCCCACGCAGCGCATCGTCGAACCCGCTCGGCGCCAGGGTGCTGGTCATCGGTGCACCGCGGGGTGAACCTGCGCGACCGCAGCGGCGAACCGGCTGCCCGGTATCGCTTCGGCGACTCGCTCGGCGTCCTCCATCGTGTCCACATCGGACAGCTCAGGCAGCAGCGTCACGCGAAGGCCCGCGGCACGCAGCGCGCGCAGCGTCAGCGCGCCGGTATCCCGTGTGGACATCGGCACGCCGGCCAGCACCCGGGCCTGCCGAGGGTCGTGCACGCCCAGTGCCCACCAGCCGCCGTCGCACGCCGGACCCAGCACCGCGTCGCAGCTCCCGAGCGCGCACCCGGCCTCGTCGAGCAGTGCCGGGCCGAGCTGCGGGGTGTCCATCCCGAGCTGGATCACCGGTCCGCTCCCGCCCGCGTCGGTGTACGCCGCGTCGGCGTGCGCCGCAACGAGCCGCGCCGCGAACGTGGCCCCGCGCTGCGGCACCACCCGGCAGTGCGCCAGTGCAGCGCGCACCT
>DASQWR010000133.1:0-2404 GCA_035640155.1 Pseudonocardiaceae bacterium | reverse complement strand
TCGGTGAGCGCATCGATGGTGGCGCTGGTCACTGGTCCACCCTCCTTGCGGGCACTGGGAAGGTGCTCGTTGTTGGGATCCGGCGAGAGCCGGGGTGACGGCCCGTGCTGGTCGCCCGTGGAGGGCCCTCATGACACTGCCGCCCCCGGTTCTCGCGGGGCTGCGAACCGGCGACAGAGGGACGCGCGGGAGAGCGCCAGTCAGTGACCACCCGGTGATCGGCCTCCTCGCCGGGTCGTCGCTGCCGCTGTGAGGAGATCTGATGTTCCTGTCCGAATGCCCGTTCTACGTTGGTATCGACTGGGCCGCTGAGTCGCATGCGGTGTGTGTGCTCGACGCGGCCGGCAAGGTCAACAGCCAGTTCACGGTCGCGCACACCGCCGACGGGTTCACCGACCTGCTGCGCCGGCTCGGCCGGCTCACCCCCGACCGGGTCGAGGTGCCGGTCGGGATCGAACGCCCCGACGGGCGCCTGGTCGATGCCCTGCTCGAGGCCGGGCACCCGGTGGTACCGGTGAGCCCGAACGCGATCAAGACCTGGCGCGACGGTGAGTTGCTCTCCGGCGCCAAGTCCGACGCCGGCGATGCCGCGGTGATCGCCGAGTACCTCCGGCTGCGCGCGCACCGGCTGCGGCCCGCGACCCCGTACTCCACCCAGACCACGGCGCTGCGCACCGTGGTCCGCACCCGCGAGGACATCGTCCAGATGCGGGTCGCGGCGACCAACCAGCTCACCGCGCTGCTCGACGCGCACTGGCCCGGCGCCAAGGCGATCTTCGCTGACATCGAGTCGCCGATCGCGTTGGCGTTCCTCACCCGCTACCCCACCGCGGCGCACGCCCACCAGCTCGGCGAGAAACGCCTGCAGACCTTCTGCGTCAAGCACGGCTACTGCGGGCGCCGCTCCGCCGCGGAACTGCTGGCCCGGCTGCGCACCGCACCGGCGGGCACCACCGACGAAACCCTCACCGACGCCATCCGCGACGCCGTCCTGGCCCTGGTCGGTGTCCTGCACGCGCTCGGTGCCGCCCGCCGCACCCTCGACCGCTCGGTCGCCGCCCACCTCGGGGAGCACCCGGACGAGAAGATCTTCACGTCGCTGCCACGGTCGGGTCAGATCAACGCCGCCCAGATGCTCGCCGAGTGGGGCGACTCCCGGCAAGCATACGACGGCCCCGACGCCGTCGCTGCCCTTGCCCGGATGACCCCGGTGACCACCCAGTCCGGCAAACACCGCGCCGTGCACTTCCGCTGGGCCTGCAACAAACGCTTCCGCAAAGCCATCTCCACCTTCGCCGACAACAGCCGCCACACCAGCCCCTGGGCCGCAGGGGTCTACTCCGACGCCCTCGCCCGCGGCCACGACCACCCCCACGTCGTGCGCGTCCTGGCCCGCGCCTGGATCCGCGTCATCTACCGCTGCTGGCACGACGGTGTCCCCTACGACCCCACCCGGCACGGCAACGCCGCCCGACTCGCCGAACCCCGCGCGGCCTGACCCCACCCACCACACCACCGCAACCCGAGCACCGCGGTGGCCGCGCACCGACGGGCAGGACACCGCCCTGCCCGCAGCTCCACCCTGCCCAGGCCCGGCAGGGACCCGCGGGTCAAGGACCGGCGAAGCCGGCCCCACCGGGGCGCGCAGCGTCCTTGAGGCGCGGGGGGCCGGGCCGTAACCGCGGCCACCGCACACCCAACCACAACCAACTGAACCAGCCGGGGTTGACACAGAGGGTGTCATGAGCGCACTTCGGGGCCATTAGTATGGGTCAGAGATCAACGTGACGGGCCGTTCCCTCGGCGCCGGTGCACTACCAGCGCCTCCGAGCCCAGCTCGACGAAGTCGGCCTCGCCGAGCGCATCGACGATCGCGTCGAGGTTCGCCTCGAACAGCGCCAGCAGCGCGGCGTTCGTGATGTTGCCGGTCGCGACGACAGGAGCCGGCGCGGCGAACCCGACAGCAGGTGACCGTCCCGGAAGTCGCGATCCTTGGTGATCACGACCCGGCCTTCGCTGTCAGCGAACTCGGCGATACGCACATCGGTCATGCGGTTGCCGTCCGGCAACTCGGACGTATGCAGCGCCTCGTGGCGGACGTCGTTCAGGAAACGCACCAGCCGAGCAGGAAGCTGAGCGTCGACGACGAACTTCACGCGGCGCCAAGCGGAACCACCCGGCCTCGGCCCGCCACGAGAGCACCGAACTCCAGCGCGGCGAGCAGATCGTCATGCTCCAGATCTGGGTAGTCGTCGAGCACCTCGTCGATCGTCATGCCCGACGACAGCAGCTCCAACAGATTCTCGACCGGGTATCGCAACCCGCGCACCGTCGGCTGTCCGTGGCAGATCGCCGGGTCGGACGTGATGCGCTGCAGTCGCGACATGACTCGACGGTACCGCCG
>DASQWR010000132.1:0-12454 GCA_035640155.1 Pseudonocardiaceae bacterium | reverse complement strand
CGCAGCCGCGAGCGAGCAGCTCCGCGTCCGGCAGACCGTCGAGCAGGCCGACGACCACGGCCGCCACGAAGGCGTCACCGGCACCGGTGCCGTCGACCGCGGTGACCGGTGGGGGAGCGGCGCGGGCCACCTCGCGACCGTCGCGCAGCAGCACCGCCCCCTCGGCACCGTGGGTCACCGCCACAGCCCGGGCGGCGTCGAGCCCGGGGATCGCGGCGTGCTCGGCGCGGTTCACCACCACGAGGTCGGTGCGGGCCAGCACGTCCGGGAGCACCGGGCGGGCCGGGGCGGCGTTGAGCACGAACAGGCCGGTGGCGTGCTCGGCGGCGGCGCGCACCGCGTCGTCGGGGACCTCGAGGACGGTGAGCACCGCGTCAGCACCCGCGACGTCCTCGGGGCTGACGGTGAGCTCGGCGTTCGCCCCGGGCACCACCACGATGGTCGTCTCCCCGCCCGTGTCGACCTCGATCAGGGCGAGCCCGGTGGTCGCGTCGACCTCGCGCACCCGGGTGAGCTCGACGCCCTCGCGGCGCAGCAGCGCCAGCGCCTCCTCCCCGTCGGTCCCGACGGCGGCCACCAGGTGCACGGCCACTCCGAGGCGGGCAGCGGCCAGCGCCTGGTTGGCTCCCTTCCCGCCGGGGACCCGGGTGAACCCGGTGGCCGTGTGGGTCTCCCCCGGGGCGGGCAGCCGGTCCAGCGTCGCCACCAGGTCGACGTTGACGCTGCCGACCACCCTCACCGTGTTCACCGCACCATCACATCACCTCGCCACATCGCCTCGGCACCTCACCTGGGCACGTGGTTCAGGATGCCGAGGGCGACGAAGCGCGTGGGCTCACGCCCGCAGCGCCGGAGCCGGCGGGCTCATTTGAGCTGTTTTGGTCGGACTTTTAGCTACACTACTGCCATGACCACTGTTCCACTGGGTGAGGCCAAGAACCGACTCTCGGAGTACGTCACCGACGTCGAACGCACCCATGATCGCGTGACGATTACCCGACACGGCCGCACGGCTGCCGTGCTGGTCTCGGCTGACGACCTCGCCGCACTCGAGGAAACCGTGGACATCCTGGCCACGCCGGGAGCGGCTGAAGCCATCGCTGAGGGGCTAGCCGACCTCGAGGCCGGCCGGGTCGCCGACAACGAGGAGTTCCGCGCTCGTTTCAGCCCTCAGTGAGTTCGTCGTACCAGGTGCGGAGCTCCGCCAGGGCTGAGCGTGACCTTCTTCGGTTCCCTGAGAAGATCAGCGCAGCGTGTCTGGCGTTCATCTTCGGTCCGCTGGCCGAGCAGCCGTACCGACTGGGGGGTGCGTTGCGTGGCAAGCTGACGGGACTTCGTTCCGCTCGCCGCGGGAGTTATCGGATCGTCTACCGCGTCGACGACGAACTCGGTCGTCTCGACATCGTCCACATCGATCACCGAGGCGAGGTGTACCGGTGACATCCGCGCCGCCGCTGTCCTTCCGCCGCCGCAGGTAATGCTCCAGCGCCTCCCGCGCGCTGTGTCATCAGCTGGTCGCGGTGATCTGGGCGAGGACAGCTGAGTAGTCCTGGTCGCCCCGCCCCTTGTCTTCGGCGGCGGCGAACCACGACTGGGCCGCCCTGGCAAGCCGTAGGTCGACGCCCGCGGCTGCTGCCGCCTCGACGACCAGGTCGGCGTCCTTGCGGGCGAGGGACAGCGTGAACCGGTGCGGGTAGTCGCCCGTCTCGATGGCGTCCCGCCGCCGTTCCGCCTGCGCGGCCACCGGAGTGCCGGACAGCACCTCGAACGCCGCGTCGTCGGACAAGCCGAGGCCCCGGGCCAGCGCGACGGCCTCGCCGAGCACGCCGAGCACGCCGAGCAACGTGGAGTTGGCGACGAGCTTGGCCGCGGCGCCGGCACCGAGCGGTCCGACGTGGACCGGTGACCCGAGCGCGGAGAGCAGCGGCCTGGACCGGTCGACGACCTCGGCGGGGCCGCCGACGAAGATTCTGAGCGAACCGGACTCCGCCTCGGAGAGGCTGCCGAGCACCGGTGCGTCCAGCAGGTCCACGCCATCGGGGAGGACCGACGCCAGCCGTGTCACGGCGGTCTGGCCGGCCGTCGACATCTCGAGGACCGTCGTCGGTCCTGCCACGCCGGCCGCCACCCCATCTGGGCCCTCGGTCACCGCTCGCAGCGCGTCCGCGTCCGACACCATCGTCATCACGACGTCGGCTCGGCCGGCGGCCTCGGCGGGGCTGTCGGCGGGCTCAGCGCCGCGGTCGGTGAGCTGCTGTGTCTTGGTGGGGGTGCGGTTCCAGATGACGACCTGGTGGCCGGCGTCGACGAGCCGGGCCGCCATCCGGCTGCCCATCGCGCCAAGACCGATGAAGGCGACGGTGGTCATCGCGCCATCATGCCGCAGGGTCGCGAGCCTCGCGCCCAGCCGCGCTCGCGCAGCCAGGTGAACGAACGCATGCGCTCACTGCTCGCGGGCGACGGTGCCGGTGCTGGCGAGGTGCGCCAGCAGCCGGTCCAGGAAGGCGACCTGTCCCGCGACCAGCTTCACCCGGGCCGTCGCGCAGTCGATCCATTCGGCGCGATCCACCTCGGGAAAGCTGCGGATGGTGCCGGAGCGCGCCGGCCACTCCATCTCGAACAGGTTGCTCCGGATGTCGGTGGCGTCGAAGCCGGACTCCAGGGCGTACACGATGATCTTCTTGCCGCTGGGCTGCCGGACCGTGCCGAGCTCGACGAGATCCCCGCCCGGTGGGGGCGAGCCCATCTCCTCCTCGAACTCCCGCGCCGCGGCCGCCCGCGGGTCCTCGTCCGTCGCGTACTCGCCCTTTGGGATGGACCAGGCGCGCTCGTCCTTCTTCGCCCAGAACGGCCCGCCCATGTGCGCTATGAGCACGCGAAGCAGCCCGTCGTCGATCTCGTAGAGCAGCATCCCCGCGCTGAGCACCATGGGTGCGATCCTGCCGTACCGGCGGGTTCATGCTCAGGACCCATTCCTCGTCCGAGCCGGGAAGCGCGCGATCGTGCGGCTGTCGCTGCGCTGTGTGCGGGGCAGGAGATCAACGTGGGGTGCTATTCCTCGTCCAACGCGGCGTCGATCTCCTCATCGGAGACGTCCTCGATTTCGAGCCGCTCCAGGATTCTTGCGGCGCGCAGGTCGGCTTTGACGCTCGCTCGGTGCAGCTTGTAGAGCGTGTCTCCGTACCCGCCCTCGACATCCGCCAGGCGTGCCTCCAGCGCGAGGACCCGCCGTTCGAGGGTCTGTAGTGAAGCCATGCCGGTCATCTCTCCTTGACTGACGGCGGGAACCACAGCGTCCGCAACCGCCCGCCGCGTCGTGGATGTCGGCCGCTGTCCTTAGCCGGGAGCGTACCGAGACCGAGCGATGCATCGGCGATGTAAGCGGGGGTGAGCCACCTCACCGCGGCGGGCCGGACCCTGGGCCCCGGCTACGGTTACCAGTGAGTAACATCGGATGTAGCCGAGGTTGCCCCCAGGTGGCGGGCAGGTCGTGGCAGGGTGCACGAAACCGTCGGTGCGTCTTGGTGGCACGGCCGACCGCTGAGGTCCGTTGGAGGTCGAGGAAGACCATGAACATCGTCGTCCTGATCAAGCAGGTGCCGGACACCTACTCCGAGCGCAAGCTGGACGAATCGGACTACACGCTCGACCGCGCAGCCGCGGACGCGGTGCTCGACGAGATCAACGAGCGTGCCGTGGAGGAGGCGCTCAAGATCAAGGAAGCGGGCGACGCCGAGGTCACCGTGCTCTGCATGGGACCCGACCGGGCCACCGATGCCATCCGCAAGGCGCTGTCCATGGGAGCCGACAAGGCGGTCCACGTGTCCGACGAGGTGCTGCACGGCTCCTGCGCGGTGCAGACCGCCAAGGCACTCGCCACGGTGATCGGCACCCTGGGCGAGGTCGACCTGGTGCTCGCGGGGAACGAGGCCTCCGACGGCACCATCGGCGCAGTTCCCTCGATGATCGCGGAGGTGCTCGGGCTCCCGGACCTCACCCACGCCCGCACGATCACCGTCAACGGCTCGACGGTCACCGTGGAACGGGAGACCGACGACGCGCTCACCACGCTGCAGGCGAGCCTGCCGGCCGTGGTCAGCGTCGGCGAAAAGATCAACGAGCCGCGCTACCCGTCGTTCAAAGGCATCATGGCCGCCAAGAAGAAGCCGGTCACCACGATGACGCTGGCGGACGCCGGCATCGACGCGGGCGAGGTCGGGCTCGCCAACGCCACCTCCACCGTCACCGACGCCACGCCGCGCCCGCCCCGCGAGGCCGGGCAGGTGGTCACCGACGACGGGGACGGTGGCGCCAAGCTCGTCGAGTACCTCGTGGGCCAGAAGCTGATCTGACAGGCAGGGAGGTAGCGCTGATGGCAGAGGTCCTGGTCCTCGTCGACCACGAAGGCGGCGAGATCAAGAAGGCCAGCTACGAGCTGCTCACGGCGGCGGCCATGCTCGGTGAGCCGTCCGCGGTCGTGGTCGGTGCTCCCGGCACCGCCGCCGCACTGAAGGACGGCCTGGCCCGCTACGGCGCGGCCAAGATCTACGTCGCGGAGTCCGCCGATGCGACGAACTACCTGACTGCGCCGTCGGTGGCCGTGCTCGCCTCCCTGGTGGACTCGGTGCAGCCGGCGGCGGTGCTCGTCAACACCTCCGCGGACGGCAAGGAGATCGCCGGCAAGCTCGCCGTGCGCACCGGCAACGGGTTGCTCTCCGACATCGTCGACCTGGCCGAGGACGCCACGGTGACCCACTCGGTGTTCGGTGGCGCCTTTCTCGCCCACTCCAAGGCCACCACACCCACCCCGATCATCACCTACCGCGCCAACTCGATAGAGGCGGTGCAGGCGCAGGGCGCGGCGGTCGAGGAGGCGATTGAGGTCCCGGCGGTCGACGCGGGCAGGGTCGCGAAGGTCACCGACCGCAAGCCCGTCGAGGGGGGAAACCGGCCCGAGCTCACCGAGGCCAACATCGTCGTGGCCGGCGGTCGCGGTGTCGGCTCGGCGGAGAAGTTCTCGGTCGTCGAGAAGCTGGCCGACTCGCTCGGCGCGGCGGTCGGCGCGTCCCGCGCGGCGGTCGACTCCGGCTATTACCCGCCCCAGTTCCAGGTGGGCCAGACCGGCAAGACCGTCTCGCCCCAGCTGTACCTGGCGCTGGGTATCTCCGGGGCCATCCAGCACCGGGCCGGGATGCAGACGTCGAAGACGATCGTCGCGGTGAACAAGGACGCCGAGGCGCCGATCTTCGAGATCGCCGATTTCGGCGTGGTGGGCGACCTGTTCACGATCGCCCCCCAGCTGGCCGAGGAAGCCGCCAAGCGCAAGGGCTGAGTGTGAGCACCGGGGGTTCACGCAGCGTGCACTGGATGGTCACGCCGATGTCATCGCCACGGAGGTTGGGGGCGTTAGACCGGCCCCATGAGCATCTCGCAACTGCTGGTAAGCACCCCCGCGCGCAGCGACACCCGCCGGTATTCACTGCTCGTCGCCCGGACCGGCAGCGAGATCCGCGCCGCGCAGCGGCTGCGGCATCGGGTCTTCGCGGACGAGATGGGTGCCACGCTGCACTCGCGGCATCCCGGGCTGGACGTCGACGCCTTCGACGAGCACTGTGACCACCTGCTGGTGCGCGAGGAGCGCACCGGCGAGATCGTCGGCACCTACCGGATGCTGGCGCCGGAGGGTGCGCGGCAGGCCGGCGGGCTGTACTGCGACACCGAGTTCGACCTCTCGGCGCTGGACGGGTTGCGCGCGGAGCTGGTGGAGACCGGCCGGTCCTGCGTGGACCCGGAGCACCGCTCGGGAGCGGTGGTGAGCCTGGTGTGGGCCGGTATTGCACGGTACATGCTGCTCACCGGCCACCGGTGGCTGGTCGGCTGTGGATCGGTCCCGCTGCGGACGCCGGGGCAGCTCGACGGGGCCGGTGCCGCCGGGGTGTGGGACGTGATCCGGGCGCGGCACCTCGCTCCGGACTGGTACCGGGTGCGCCCGCACCGGGCGTGGGACACCGACGCGGCTCCCCGCCCGGACCGCGCCGTCCTGCCGCCACTGCTGCGCGGGTACCTGCGGCTCGGAGCCCGGGTGTGCGGGCCGCCGGCACACGACCCGGACTTCGGGGTCGCGGACTTCCTGGTGCTGCTGGATCTGAAAGCGGTGGACGCCCGCTACGTCCGGCACTTCCTCGGTGCGGCCGCGTGACACATCCGTGGGCACTGGTGTCCCCGTGCGGGGACGGGTGCCTCCCACCGGCGGGGTCGGTGCCCACCGTGAGCGCCGCGCGGCGGATGCTGCGCCTGCTGGCCGCAGCCGCCACGACGGTCGTGATCGCCGGTGTGCTCGGGACCTCGCCGTTGCAGTGTCCGAGTGTCCGGGAGCAGTCGCTGTGCTGCTGGTTCCGTGCGCTGCTCGCCGCACTGCAGGTGCGCACCGAGGTGCGCGGCGACACCCGGTTCGCGCCGTTCGGGGTGCCGGTGCTGGTGGTCAGCAACCACGTGTCCTGGCTTGACGTGCTCGCGCTGGGCGCGGTGCAGCCGCTGCGCATGGTGGGCAAGAGCGAGGTGCGGGACTGGGCGCTCGTCGGCCTGCTGGCCCGTTGGGCGGGAACCCTGTTCATCGACCGGGAGCGGCTCTCGGCGCTGCCGGGCACCGTCGCCGAGCTCACCGGCGCGCTGCGGGCGGGGTCCGCCGTCGCAGCCTTCCCGGAGGGCACCACGTACTGCGGGGGCCGGGGCGGGAACTTCCGGCCCGCCGTGTTCCAGGCCGCGCTCGACGCTGGGGTGGTCGTGCGGCCGGTCGCACTGCGCTACCGGCTGGAGCACCCTGGCAGGCCCACCACCGTCGCATCGTTCGTCGGCGGCACCACGCTGTGGCAGTCGGTGAGCGTGGTGGCCGGGGTGCGCCGGCTGGTGGTGGAGGTCCGGCTGCTGCCAACCCTCGACGGCCACACCGATCGCCGTGCCCTCGCCGCCGCCGCGAGCGCAGCGGTGCACGCCGTGACGGAACCGCCGCGGCGCAAACCGCCGATCCTGCCTGCGATCATCATTCCGGGCCGGCGGATGGTTGGAGCGGCGCCGTGCCCCAGCACATGACACGGCAGCGTCTCGCGGACGCGACGGTGTTCCTGCGCGAGTTCGTCCGGGCACCGTTGCTGACGGCCTCGGTGGTTCCCAGCTCGAGGGTGCTCGCCGACCACATCGCCGCCCCGGTGCCGCTGCAGGGGGATCCGGTCGTCGTGGAGCTCGGACCCGGCACGGGCACGATCACCTCGGCGATCCAGCGCCGCCTTGGTGGCCGGGGCCGCCACCTGGCGGTCGAGCTCAACCCCCGGCTGGCCGCCGTGGTGCAGCAGCGGTGCCCGGAGGTGGAAGTGATCTGCGCCGACGTGGCTGAGCTGCCCGGGATCCTCGCCGAGCACCGGTTGACCGCCGATGTCATCGTCAGCGCGCTGCCCTGGGCGGCGCTGCGCACCACTCACCCTCGGTCGCTGCCGAGCGTGCTCGCCGACGTCCTGACCGAGGACGGGGTGCTCTGCCAGCTGGGGTACGCGGCGACCCGGTGGGCGCCACCGGCCCGGCGGCAGCTGGTCAACCTGCGCTTGGCGTTCGAACAGGTGCAGGTCAGCCCCCCAATCTGGCGCAACCTCCCCCCCGCCCTGACGTACCTGGCCCGCTGCCCGCGCCGGCAGCCGTGACTGCCACATGGAGCCATGTTGCAGTTCCGAGGCCGCGAAAACCTCCATATGAGTCCATGTGGCAGGGCCGACACGCTTGGTCTGGTCGGTGACGGCAATCGGGGCCGGCGGTCGCACCGTAGGCTGTGTTCGATGACGTACCTCGACCATGCGGCCACCACGCCGATGTTGCCGGCGGCGGCCGCGGCGATGAGCGAGGCGCTGTCCACCCTGGGCAACGCCTCCTCGCTGCACACCTCGGGCCGCCGCGCCCGGCGCACTGTCGAGGAGAGCCGCGAGACGGTAGCCGCCGCGCTCGGCGCCCGGCCGTCGGAGGTGGTGTTCACTGCGGGGGGCACCGAGAGCGACAACCTGGCCGTCAAGGGTCTCTACTGGGCCCGCCGCGCGGCCGATCCCCGCCGCCGTCGGATCCTGGCCTCGGTCGTGGAACACCACGCGGTGCTGGACGCGGTGTCCTGGCTGGTGGAGCACGAGGGCGCCGAGGTCAGCTGGCTCAAGGCGGACGCGCGCGGCCGGGTGACACCCGAGGTGCTGCGTGCCGCACTGGAGCGCGATCCCGCGTCCGCCGCGCTGGTGAGCGTGATGTGGGCGAACAACGAGGTCGGCACCGTGCAGCCGGTGCGCGAGCTGGCCGCGGTCGCCGCCGAGCACGGCGTGCCGCTGCACACCGACGCGGTGCAGGCCGTAGCGCAGCTTCCGGTGCACTTCGCCGCGTCCGGGGCGGCGGCGCTCACGATGACCGCGCACAAGCTCGGCGGCCCCTACGGCATCGGGGTGCTGCTGCTCGGCCGGGAGGTGGCGGCCACCCCGCTGCTGCACGGTGGAGGGCAGGAGCGCGACGTGCGCTCGGGCACCCTCGACGTGCCGGCGATCGTCGGGTTGGCCACCGCGGTGCAGCACGCGGTCGCCGCGCAGCCGCGGAGTGCGCAGCGGCTCGCGGCGCTGCGCGACGACCTGGTGGCCGGCGTCCTCGCGCGGGTGCCGGATGCGGTGGTCAACGGCGCCCCGGATCGGGACCTGGTGGGCGGCGGTCCGGCGCGGCTGCCCGGCAACGCGCACCTGACATTTCCCGGCTGCGAGGGCGACTCGCTGCTCATGCTGCTCGACGCCCGCGGTGTGGAGTGCTCGACCGGGGCGGCGTGCACTGCCGGGGTGGCCCAGCCGTCGCACGTGCTGCTCGCGATGGGCGCCTCGCCATCCGCCGCCCGCGGCTCGCTGCGGTTCTCCCTCGGCCACACCTCGACCAGTGCGGACGTGGACGCGCTGCTCGACGTGATCGAGCCGGTGGTCTCCCGGGCCCGAGGCGCCGGCGCCCGCCGGGTGGCGGTTTCGGGGATCCGATGAGGGTCTTGGCCGCGATGAGCGGCGGGGTGGACTCCGCGGTGGCCGCCGCGCGGGCCGTCGAGGCGGGACACGACGTCGTGGGGGTGCACCTGGCGCTGTCCGCGCAGCCGAGGACGTTACGCGCCAGCGCGCGGGGCTGCTGCTCGAGAGAAGACGCCGCGGACGCCCGACGCGTGGCCGACGTGATCGACATCCCGTTCTACACCTGGGATCTCGCCGAGCGGTTCAGCACCGACGTCGTCGACGACTTCGTCGCGGAGTACGCGGAGGGGCGTACCCCGAACCCGTGCCTGCGGTGCAACGAGAGGATCAAGTTCTCGGCGCTGCTGGACAAGGCCATCGGGCTCGGGTTCGACGCCGTCTGCACCGGGCACTACGCGCGGCTGTCCGACGGGCAGCTGCGCCGCGCCCTCGACCCAGGCAAGGACCAGTCCTACGTGCTCGCGGTGCTCGCCGCGGACCAGCTCGCGCACGCGCTGTTCCCGGTCGGCGACACCCCCAAGTCCGGGATCCGGGCCGAGGCGGCGCGACGCGGGCTGGCCGTGGCGGACAAGCCCGACAGCCACGACATCTGCTTCATCCCCTCCGGGGACACCCGAGCTTTCCTGCGCGGCCGGCTGGGCGAGCGGCCCGGCGACCTGGTGGACGCCGAGACCGGTGAGGTGCTGGGCCGGCACGGCGGGGTGCACGGCTTCACCGTGGGGCAGCGCCGCGGGTTGGGGCTGCCCCATCCCGCACCCGACGGGCGTCCCCGGTTTGTGCTCGCGCTGGAGCCGGCCACCGGCACCGTGCGGGTCGGGGATGCCGCGCGGCTCGACGTCCGGACGATCGACGCGGAGCGTCCGGTGTGGACCTCCGGTGCGGCGCCCCGCGGGCCGGTGGAGTGCATCGCGCAGGTCCGGGCGCACGGCGGTACCGCGCCGGCCGTCGCGGAGGCGGTGTCCGACGGGCTGCGCGTCGAGCTCCGGGAACCGTTGCGCGGGGTCGCCCCCGGCCAGGCCGTGGTGCTGTACCGCGGTGACGGGGTGTTGGGCGATCTGGTGCTGGGCAGCGCCACCATCAGGGCCACCCATCAGAACACCGTCGGCGCCGCCACGTGACAAGGGTGGTAGACAGCCCCCCGTGACTGCGCCCTGGACTCCTGGCACCGCCACCGCCATGGGCTCGCTGCCCGGAAACGACCCCTTCGAGGCCGCTCGCATCGTCGTCGGGGAGCTGCCGGACCTGCCGCACCTGCCCGAGCTGCCCGCCCGCGGGGTGGGTGCGGACATCATCGGGCGCGGTGCCGGGCTGCTCGTCGACATCGCGGTGGAGCTGGTGCCCTCCGGGTACCGGGTGACTGCCCGGCCGGGCCGGGACCACCGCCGTGCCGTCGACCTGCTGCGTACCGACCTCGACGCGCTGGAGGCGGCCGTCGAGGGTGCCGGGAGCCACCCCCCGGTGATGAAGGTCCAGTCCGCGGGGCCGTGGACGCTGGCCGCGAGCGTCGAGCTGCATAGCGGGCACCGGGTGATGACCGACTCCGGTGCGCTCCGTGATCTCGCCGCCTCGCTCGGCGAGGGTCTGCGGGTGCACGCCGGTGAGCTGTCCCGCCGGCTGGAGACCCCGGTGCTGGTGCAGCTGGACGAGCCTTTGCTGCCCGACGTCCTCGCCGGCGGCATCCCCACGCCGTCCGGCTACGGCACCATCGCCGCGGTGGCCGAGAACGACGCCGCCGAGCTGCTCCGCGGCGTGATCGAGCGGCTGCCCGGACCGGTGATCGTGCACTGCTGCGCACCCCGGCCACCGATCGCGTTGCTCCGCCGCGGCGGGGCGGGCGCGGTCGCGGTGGATGCCGGCCTGCTCGGTGGAGCGCCGCGGACCACGGTCGACGCGCTGGGCGAGGCGTGGGACGCCGGTGCGAGCGTGTTGCTCGGCCTGGTGCCCGCGCTGGCACCTGCCGTACCGCCGACCCTGCACGAGCTGGCCCGTCCGGCACTCGAGCTGGTGGACCGGCTCGGCTTCCCCCGTGCCCTGCTCGCGCAGCAGTGCGTGCCCACGCCCTCGTGCGGCCTCGCGGACGCCACCCCGGAGTGGGTGGGCACCGCCCTGGGCCTGTGCCGCGAGCTGGGTCAGGCCTTCGTGGACCCCCCAGATGCCTGGGCGCGGTGATGTGATGCGGGCCCTGCGAGCTGGTAACAGGGCGACGGGTCTTCGGTAGGGACGTAGCTCGGTGATGGTGCGAGGGAGACTAGCCTGAGCCCATGGAGTCACTTTCGCACGATGATGGAGATGTCATGCGTCGGCGTGAGGCCGTCTGCAACACGTTGGCGGCTGCCGGTCTGGTCATCCTCCTGGTGTGATCGACTCAGCCGCCCGGCTCGATCCGCTGGACATCTCAGCCAACCGGGCGGGCAAGGTCACCGACCTGGGGGCGGCCGTCCACGCGCACGTTGGGCTTTCCCACGGTGCCCACCATCGATCAGCTCCCGGCGTTGCTGCGTGAGGGCTACCCGCAGGACGCGGCCAGGCATGCCACCCAGACAATGCTCTCCCTGGCGCCTGAATGCGCCCTGCCGGTTCTGCTCGACCGGGCGGAGGAGGTAGCCGACGCCATCGGCACCGCGGGCCGATCCGACACCGAGGACCTGCGCGACGTACTGCGTCACGCCCGGCACGTTGCTGGCTGAAGTGAAAGCCGCAAGGGTCTCCCCGCCAGCCCCTCGTCGTGATCGTCTCCAGTGACGGGATCAACCAGTCAACGCGCACGTGGTTGCTCGGTGCCCCGATCTCATCGGAGGACCCGCAGGATGTCCTCGCTGTGCAGGTCAAGGGTTACGGCTGGGTGTCGGCCGGCAACGTGACCTGCCTCTACCGCGGCTGGCTGTGCGAGCGCGTAGGCGAGTTCGATGCGCCCACTGCCGAACAGCTCAACTCAACGCTTCGCGCCGCGTTCGGCCTCTGACCTTGCTCGGTCCGATCACCGTCGAGGATGCGGGCGGGGCTGGCTGGACGCTGCTGGGGCTGCCGTTACTATCGCTGCTGACGCCCGCCCCGGGCCCTCGGAGCGGTATACCTCGTGAGGCAGTGCCAGCTGATCAACGCCTTCAAGCTGGGGAACGGTGACGTCGACATTGCCCGGGACGGTCCACCCCGCAAGCCGGGCGCGAGGGTGGTGTTGTTCCCGTACGACTTCCGGTTGGGTGTGGCGGTCGCGGCGGGGCAGCTGCAGCGGGAGGTGGATCAACGACTGGCGGAGTTCTCGGCGGATGAGCGACGCAAGCGTGTGATCGTCGTGGCACATTCGATGGGTGGGCTGGTCGCCCGCTTCTGGCTCGGCCCGCTGGGGCGGAGCGCGCTACTGCGATGTGCTGGTGACCCTCGGCACCCCGCATTGGGGAGCGCCGAAGGCACTGGACTGGCTGCTCAACGGGGTGCGC
>DASQWR010000131.1:0-6411 GCA_035640155.1 Pseudonocardiaceae bacterium | reverse complement strand
ACCCGGGGTTCCTCTGTGTTCGTCAAGCGGCCGGATCAGAGACCGTAGAGTTGTTGCTGGCGGGTCTGGGAAGTGACTTGTCCGAAGAGCTGGTGATCGGGGTTGAGCCAGCCGCGCTGGATGCCATAGTCGCCCCCGAGTGTCCTCCCGGGTCCGCCGCCCGAGCCGTTCGCCGCTCGTCGGCGAGCATGATTCGCCAGACGTGATCGGCGAGGCGGCGCTTGAGGCAGCGCATGGCCTCGTTGTGGGTCTTGCCCTCGGTGAGCTTGCGGTTGTAGTAGACGCGCCCTGTGCTGCCGCGCATGCGGACCTGGGTGAGCGCGACGATGTGCAGCGCGTAGTTGAGCTGCCGGTCTCCGCCACGGGGCAGCCGGTGCCGGGCCCGGTCGCCGCTGGCGATCTCAACCGGGGCGACGCCTGCGTAGCTGGCGAACGCCGCCGCACTCGGGAACCGGCTGGCGTGTCCAGTCCGGCCGAGCAGCCGGGCCGCGACGACGGGCCCGATGCCCTCGACCTCGGGCAGCCCGCTGCCGTGCTCGGCGACGGTCTGCGCCATCAGCGTGGTGAGCTTTTTGAGCCGGGCGTCGACCTCACGGATCTCGCCGACGAGCTCGCGCGCCAGTTGCTTGCGGATGCTCTCCACAGTGCCGACCGGTCGCACCCGGGCCAGCGCGTCGGAGGCCGAGTGAGCCCTCAGGCCGGTGTCGGCGCCGCCGGGAATGAGGTCGCGCAGCACCGCGTGCAGCTGGTTGACCAGCCGGGTTCGGTGCGCGACCAGGTTCGCCCGCCGCTCGTCGAGCAGCGCCAACGCCGTCGCGGTGTCCTCCACAACGACCGGGGTCGCGTCGCCGGACAGCGCG
This sequence comes from Pseudonocardiaceae bacterium, assembly GCA_035640155.1. Taxonomy (GTDB): domain Bacteria; phylum Actinomycetota; class Actinomycetes; order Mycobacteriales; family Pseudonocardiaceae; genus JALYQB01. Next base: position 5,551 of record DASQWR010000131.1, on the reverse strand, counting down.
GCGACGCTGGCCGCGGCCGCAGCGTCGAGGACATCATTCTTGCGGCGGCCGCGGGATAGCTCGCGCACCCGGGCCGTCGCGGAGCAGGCCACATCGGCGACCTGCTCGCCGCGGGTGGTGAGCCACTGGGCCAAGTGCCGGCCCAGGCCGCGGGCATTCTCCACCGCCCAGCGCCGGGACTCGAACCGCCCGGCCCACCGCAGCAGCTGCCGATACCCGGCGAGTGTTGCCTCGATCTGCAGCGTCGCGAGCACCCGGTGAGTGCCCGGCTCGAGCGCGCTGGCGGTGTGGGTCCGCTTATGCGGGTCCAGCCCAATGATGACCACTGATGTCCTCCGGTCCGCGACGTCAGGGAGCAGGACCGCGATCGACAGGCCAACTTCCAGCACCTCGGCGGGGCATACCTCTGTTGAGTCAGGTCGCGACCCGGGACACCGACCGACGCGACAAACCCCGGGAGAGCCAGCCCCCACAGGGGCGGCAGGCGGTTCACGAGCCAAGCCGGTCGGTGTCCCGACGAGACGCTAGATCATCTACCCGTGCGTCCCGTGCCACTCATACAAGTCGGCGGTTCAGGTTTCAGGTATCGAACGGCGGACGGTCAGCAACCTGCTCCACCGGCACGACGTCCAGATGCGCCGACGCGGCTTCTCCCCCAACCAGGTTGACGACGCGATCCGCCTCTACGACTCCGGTTGGTCACTGGCAAGGATCGGCAACCATCTGAGCGTCGACTCGACCACCGTGCTCAACCGACTGCGGGAACGCGACATCAGAAGGCCAGGGCCGCGTCCTGGTCGGCGACGGCGAACATGGCCACACCGATATTCGAAAGGGTTGTCGGGGTTCGGATGGAATCACTCATGGCCGGTAGACTAGGCGAGGTGCCAGGGCTGGATCGACGGGCAGTCCCGCAGCGGCGACGCGGGGACCTACCGGCACAGGTTGGGGCAGTCGAATCGGCTTCTCCTCGACTGGTCGATGTGGGCTGGCCGCAGTCGAGAAGCTGGGCAAGCGCAGCACCGTCTGCGGTCACCAGGATCACCAGGCAGCGTGCGTACCTCACTGTGTTGGTCGGCCTGTTCTTCTGGTTGGGAAAGGAACAGGCTCACCAGTCCCTCGGCGTGGCGCACCCGCTCGCGAGCCTGCCAGGGCAGAGTGTTGTCGCGTACGGAGCCAGGTGTGGCCAGAGTGGCCGTCGGCAGGATGTTGAGCACTTGTTCGGTGGCCGTGCTGGCACTTGTGGCTTCAGCTAGCATCATCGGCCTCCGTAGGTGTGGCTACACGTCCTGGGAGAGGGCCTTGCCCACTTCGCTCGCCCACTCCCGGATGGCTGTCCAGTCCCGGAAATCGCCCTCGGGGGCACGCAGCGCGACCACCACCGCCCGCTCGGTGAAACGCAGGCCGCGCTTGCTGAGCCGGCCAGCGAACACCCGGTGCTCACGCGCCCGCACCTGGCGGCTCAGGGCCTCGACGTCCACCGGGTCCTCCTGCGGCAGGGGCGGGTCACCGATCGGGCCGCTGGAGAACAGCCAGACCGGCATTCGGGACAGCGCGTCGGTGTGTGAGTCCACGAGGGTGCGGGCGCCCTCCAGCCAGTGACCCAGATAGACCCCGCTGCCGAGCACCGCCGCGTCATAGCCGTCCACGGTGCTCACCTGTTCGGCGGCGCGCAGGTCGACGACGGCACCGGGGTCACTCGCGCGGAGCACCGTGCGCAGTGCCGCCGCGATCTCCTCGGCGATCTCGGCGGTCGAGCCGTGTCTACTGGCGGTGGCCACCAACACCCGCATGACATTCCTCCTCGGCTGCGCCGACACCGTCGGCTCCTACTTTTCCGTGTTCTTCTGGGCCGCACCCATGCTGAACTCGCTCGACGCGGCCACCCTAATGGGGCAAGCTGGCCCTGGTCCCCCGCTTCCCAGGGTCATCAAGGGTCCTGCCGGAGCGGGCCATCCGCTCACGGTGTGAGTAACGACGACTGGCCACTCCACAGGCCTCAACAGGGCAGGTGACCGGTCACGGGAGGGTGCACCATGCAACCGACAGCCAGTTACCCCGTCCGGGTTCAGGCCCAGCTGGACCCGAGGCTCAGCCGCTGGCTGTGGCTGGTGAAATGGCTGCTGGCGATCCCACACTTCATCGTGCTCATCTTCCTGTGGCTGGCGTTCGTGGTGGTCACCGTCATCGCGTTCTTCGCGATTCTGATCACCGCCCGCTACCCCCGCCCGCTGTTCGACTTCAACCTCGGCGTGCTGCGCTGGAACTGGCGGGTCGGCTACTACACCTACAGCGCCCTGGGCACCGACCGCTACCCCCCATTCACCCTCGCCGAGGTCCCCGGCTACCCCGCCCACCTGCACATCGACTACCCCGTCCGGCTCTCCCGTGGCCTGGTCCTGGTCAAGTGGTGGCTGCTGGCCATTCCGCACTACCTGGTCCTGGCCGTCTTCCTCGGCACCGGGATCGCCATCGCCCAGACCCAGAACGGGCCGGTCACGGTCAACTCCCCGGGCCTGATCGGGCTGCTGGTGCTGTTCGCCGCCCTCGCGCTGCTGTTCACCGGCCGCTACCCCGGCGGGATCTACGACTTCGTGCTCGGCATGAACCGCTGGGTCCTGCGGGTCGTCGCTTACGCCGCACTGATGACCGACACCTACCCACCCTTCCGGCTCCACCAGGGCGGCACCGACCCGGCATCACCCACCCCGCAACCCCCACCCACCGGCGCGCAGGCCGACCCCGACCAGCCCACTACCAAGCCGGCTTCCGCACCCCCGCCCGGGACCTGACAGGCGTCCAGCCCTTAGCGGGACACCACCAGACATTCGTCGCGGGCAGCACAGCCAAGGCACTTTCGGCGAGGCCGGCTGATGGGTGCCTGATCGGTCCTCCACAGATGGGCGCGGTGGTGTCCGGCGCGGGTGACCCGTTCACTCTGTTATGCACACCAGTCGTACAGACTGCGGGCGAGTGGGGAGGACCCGCAAGACCACTACCGCCATGTGGCCGCCGCGGGAGCAGACCGCCCTGGTGCGCGGCGGCAGCGAGACCCAGCTGATCGATGAATTGCTTTGGCGCTGTCCTGGCCGCGATCCGCCGGCCAGCGCTCGGCAACGTTGAGCAGGTTCCAGAGCTCGTCGAGGGTTGCACCGGGCTCGGGTGGCGGCAGTTGGCCGGTCAGCTCCGTGCGCCGAAAGAGAACAGGCGAGTCCGCGACGACCTGCCATCCGTCCGGGCGCATTACCACCACGCGGCCGGTGGTGTCGCCGAGATCGAGCACCAGGTCGTCACCGTGCCGGGCAACACGTAGGTGCAGTGGGGTCGGCACCGTCCGGTCGGCCATGCCGCTGATCACCTGTAGGGCGTCGGTGAGCGCAGCCTGCGACGCCGCCGACCCCGTCCGGGTGAAGTACGCCAGAGCAAGCTCCGCCCGCAGTGACGCGCGGCCACCGCGCAGCATCCGGACCAGCCGCGGGCCGGATTTCTTGATCCCGAACGGCTCCCCCGCCGGGGTCACTCCCAGGTCGTATCGTTCAGTGAGCGTGCGGCAGCCGCGACCCGGCACCCGCAGGGTGCGCCAAATCCGAGCGCAAGGAGCCGGCCGTGCCCGCACTCGCCACCAACTCAGCCGCAGTGCTGCCCGACGCACCGCCTGGCGGGGTCACCGCCGGCTTGGACTGGGCCACCACCAACCACGCCATCACCGTCGTCAACGCCCGCGGCACCGTGGTCGACCGCTTCGTCGTCGACGCCGCCGCGGCCGGGCTGCGCGAGCTCGTCCGCCGACCGAGCGAAGCGAACAACCCCCTTCGGGCTTGGACTTCCGACCGTCTAGCCGGTCGGTACAGTGGCTAGTATGTCTTTTCGCGACCGTGTCCTGGACGCACTACAACGCTTGGTTCTCGCCGGTGACCCGGCGCCGACGCTCGATGCGGTCGCAGCGGCCGCCGGAGTCAGCAAGGGCGGGTTGTTGCACCACTTCCCGGACCGTCGGGCGCTGGCGCATGGGCTGGTGCACCGGGCGTTGGCCGAGACCGACGCCGCCATGGCGACCGCAGCCGATTGTGGAACGGCGGCGGCCACGTGGCTGCGGCTGTCCGCGGCCGACGGGTCCGAGCAGGCCGCAGCCCGGGCCCTGCTGTCCCTGCTCCGGGTGTCCGCAGGCGGCGTGGATCTGCCGCCTGACGTGGGGGAGGCTGTCCGCCGCTGGCAGTCGGCGATCGAGGCCGAGGTCGGCGACCCCGTGCACGCCGACGTCGTGCGCCTGGTGGGAGACGGACTGTTCACCGAAGCGCTGCTCGGCGCCCCACCGGCACCCGAGCGCGTCGAGGCGCTGATCACCCACCTGCTCACCGACACCTCGCCCAGCCGGCGAAACACCTCGCGATGAGCTCGACGCTCCTGCTCACCGTGACCGGGCTGGCCCTGCTCGACTCGCTCAACCCCGCGACCATCCTCGGCGTCGCACTCATCCTGGTCCTCCCCAACGGCCACCCGGTCCGCGCAGCACTCGCCTACGTGCTCGGCGCCTACCTCACCGTGCTCGGGCTCGGCGCGGGGGTCTACCTCGCCGCCGACGCCGCGGCAGGCGTGCTCGACGGCGGGCTGACCTGGGTCCGACGCATCGCATTCGGACTCGCCGCACTGATGCTCCTGCGCTCCGCGCTACTGCGCCTGCGCCGAACCCACCGCGCCCAGATCACACTCCCGGCCTGGTTCACCCCCTGGACAGCACTACCGCTGGGCGCCGTGGTCACTGCAGCCGACCTGCCCAACGCCTTCCCCTACGCCATCGCCATCGAGCGCCTGGTCAGCTCCGGCATCACCGCACCCCAGGGGCTGCTCGTGCTCGCCGGCTACGCCTTGATCTACTGCCTGCCCTGCCTTCTGCTGCTCGTCGCCGGCGTCGCCTGGGGCGATCACATCCGCGGCCGCCTCACCGGGCTCTACAACCGCTTCGGCCAAGCCCGCGACGTCCCACCCAGCATCCCCGCCGCTCTCGGACTAGGCGCACTCGCCGTAGCCGCAGCAGGAATCGCCATCACAAACTGACGATGCCAGCGCGACTACTACCGAGTTGACACAGGGCTCTTCACCGTCCCCCGCTCAGTGGCAGTCACCACGCCCTCACGGGACAGCGCCGGCCACCCTGCACTGCACAATCCGCGCCCACGTCACACAGAAATCCACCAGCGTCTCCTGCTGCTCACCCACCAGGCCCACTGAGCGAGCCAACGTCGGCGCGGAAACTGGACGGTGTCCCGTGTCCCGTTGAGTCCGTATAGTCCTTCGGGCCATGACCGATACCTCGGCGACGGGCACGCCGGCCGCGCGGCGCACGATCGTGGTGCATCTGCTCGCGGACGAGGGACTGCCCTCCACGCTGGCCGGGTGGCTGACCGAGTCACTACCCTCAACCCTGAACGCCCGCATCCACGACGGGGTCCAGTGGCAGGTGCGCAGCACCACGACCGTGTTGCGCCTCAACGATGATCGTGAGATCCCGACAGTGGAGATCGCCGACGCTCACCGTAATGGCCGGCACGGG
>DASQWR010000130.1:0-4216 GCA_035640155.1 Pseudonocardiaceae bacterium | reverse complement strand
GGCGAGTGCCGCGCGACGCTCGCCGTCGATGGTGGTCACGAACACGATGCCGGGGTGGGTCTGCATCCGCAGCCACTCCCGCACGGCACCCACGATGACGGTCGCCTTGCGCGAGCCGGTGTGGCGCGCGTAGCGGGACAGGCTGTCTTCAACCGGATCAGGAAAGCGCACGTTGGTCGGCGACGACATGCACTACAGTGTAGCAACTGCCGCCTGAACCTCTCGAACCGGCTGGTTGGTGACGGCGAAAGGGGGCCGCCAGGGATGCGAAGTGCTCCGTGAGCAACCGGTCTTTGGTGATCAGCTGCGTGCCTGCCGCCTGTGCCGTCGCCACGATCGCCCGGTCGAATGGATCGCGGACATGGCTCCGCTCGATCGAGGCAATCCGCCTGGTCACTTCCGTCGTGACCGGAGCGGCGTCAATCGGCGAATCCGCTTCATCCAGTACAGCGAGCACATCACGCAGCGTGGCGCTGTCGATGCTGTCCGAGCGCTTCTCCGAGATATACACCAGCTCGATCAGCGTCACAGCCGAGACCAGGATGCCGCTACGGCTGTCGACTGCGCATTCGAATGCGTCGCGCGCCACCGCCGAGAGCAGCTCCGGGTCGAGTAGATACCACAGCAGGGCGTGCGTGTCGGCGACCATCAGGGAGCCGGACGGCGCGCTCACCTCAGACGCTGCCGTAACCGGTTGCGCTCCACATGTCGTCAGACAGGGCGTCGAAGTCGTCGAGGGTAAGGCGAGTCCGGTCCGCCTCGGCCAACACGCCCAGCAGCGACCGCCGAGGCGTTGGCGTCGCCTCGATCCGCACCCGCACCCGCTGGCCAGGAACCGCAGCGAGCCGCTCCAGCTCTGCCGCCGGAACCGTGAGCTCCCGTTCGGCCGACACCACCAGCTCGAGATCGAGCGCCGCCTCGCTCATCGGGTGATCGTACCGCCCGGCCATGCCGGTGCCTGCATGAAGGTCCGCTCGGCGGCGCGGCACCCAGATCCCGGCTGAACCGCAGCGGATCGTGGCCCTGGGTGGAGGCGGGGCTTGGGCCGCTGCGGGTCAGCCGGTGATGCGCACGATCACCTGTTCGTTGTCGATCGTGTAGCCCAGGTACTCGAAGCGGGTACCGGTGCGGGCGACGTACTCTCGCCAGGCACGGTGTTCGTGATCTTCCCAACCCAGGTAGTTGAAGTACTCGTCGAACAGCACGATCGATCCCGGTTGCAGCCGCGGCCCGACCAGGTCCAGGACGGTGCGCGTCGAGGAGTACAGGTCGGCGTCGAGGTGCAGGAACGAGACCGGCCCCGGATGCTCGGCGAGGAAACCGGGCACCGTGTCGTCGAACCAGCCCACGACGAGCTCGGCCCCCGGCACGTCCGGAAGCTGGTCGAGGTCGAACACCCCGGCCGGAAACCCGGAGCGCCAGGCCTCGGGCAGGCCTTTGAAGGAGTCGAAGCCGTACACCTCGCCGCCGCGCGCCGCAGAGATCGTCTTCAGGGTCTGGCCGCTGTACACCCCGAACTCCAGCGCCAGCCCGTGTGCGGGCGCCACCGTCAGCGCGTGCTCCAGGGTGGCGTGCGGGTGCGGGAACCTCATCGCGAACGGCATCGCCTCGAGCGCGAACCGGGCGCTCGAAGCAACCGCCTCTCGTTCCCCGGCGGCGAAGACGTCCCGGCGCGCCCGGACCTCCATCTCATGGATCGCACCGCGCACCGCGGCGACCACTCGGTCGGCCTCGGCCCGGATGGCCCCGAGCTGCTCCCGGTGCCGTTGCTCGGCAACGTGGTCCTGCCGCTGCGAGACCTCTTCGACCACGCGGAGGAGCCGGTCGCGGAGCTCGCTGCGGACCTTGCTCAGCATCCGGTCTCCTCCCGCTCGAAGAGGCGGCGCCAGTTCTCCCGGCTGGCGAGCTCGGCCGTCGCGGCCCGGTAGCGCTGCCCGACGGACCGCCCGTCGCGTCGCAGCCGCCACAGTACCCGTGCGGCGCGGGCCCCGAGCTTGACCAGCTGCGCCCGGTCCGACCGCCGCACGTGCACACCCTCCCGCGAGGCGTCGGTGACCACCGCGGTCGCGAACCGCGAGACATGCCACCAGTACGCATCCGGCGCACGCACCGACGCGCTGCCGCGAGACCGTCCCAGCAGCTGCCCCACGAGTCTCTTGACCATCACCAGCGGCTCGCGCGACGGTGCCGGCGGCACCGGGGCGATCGGTGGCAGGGCCAGACCGGCCATGCCCGGCACCTCGGACACCGACCACAGCCGGGTCTCGGGATACTCCGCGCGGAGCTCGTGCACGGCCGCTGCCGCTCGCACGCCGCCGTCACGCAGGCACTCGGGACCTTCGAGGAAGTCCTCGACGCCCTGGAGCACGGTGGCGGTGAGCCCGTAGCGCATCGAGACCAGGAAGCGCAGCACCCGATCTCGCATCACCCTGGCCGCGGCCTTCGAGTCGAAGTCGCTGTGCAGGGCGGCCGTGATCAGGGTGTTGCGGTGGTTGAAGTAGTTGGCCCAGCTGTCCTCGTCCTTCCAGTCCCAGTCCGCGTGCCACACCGCGGCACCGGGCAGGGTAACGGTGGGGTGCCCGTGCGCCCTCGCACGATGCCCGTACTCCACGTCGTCCCACTGGAAGAACATCGGCAGCGGGTAACCCACATTCGTGACGACCTCGGAGGGGATGAGACACGACCACCACGCGTTGTAGGTCGCATCCACCCGGACGTCCTGCCGCATCCGGGTCACGTCCACCCGCAGCACGTCGCGCGGCACGGGTACGCCGGCCTCCAGGTTGGGCAGGTCCGTGGTCTGGGCCCAGCTGTAGGTCAGTTCGGGGTGCAGGAGGTAAAGCATCTGCGCCCCCACGATCACCGGCTCGACCGACCGGTTGGCGAAGGCGGTCAGCCGGACGACCGTGTCCGGCTCCAGCAGGATGTCGTCGTCCATGAACAGGACGTTCGCGTGCTCGGCGTGCTGGACCTCGGCAACCTCGTAGAGACCCCGGGTGAACCCACCCGCGCCGCCGAGGTTCGGCTGCTGCCGGTAGCAGAGCTTCGGCCCGAGGAGAGCGCTGATGAGGCGGAACTCCTCGCGGGAGTCGACCGTGTCGGTGCCCTGATCGACCACGTACACCGCGTCGACCATGGTCATCGACTCCGGGTCCGCGGTCAGGACTCCGAGGGTCTGCAGGCAGTCGTCCGGCCGGTTGAACGTGCACATCACCACCGCGGTCGGGCGCAGCGCGCGCGCCGCACCGACGGACCAGCGGAGACCTCGCACCGCCAGCGCGCCGTCCCCGGTCGTCGCCTCGAGCCAGAGCGCGCCACCGTCAACGAACCGGTCGATCGGGGCACTCACTGTCACCTCTTCGTCCCGGGCTCCAGCCACCCGGACGGTCTGTACCGTGCGGGTGCGTCCGTGCGGGTCGGACGCCACGACCGTCAGCGCCCCGGCGCCGGACACCGTGGCCTCCAGCCGCACCTCCGTCACCGACGTCCAGCGTTGCCAGTAGCTGGCCGGGACGCGGCCGAAGAAGGTGTTCATCGACACCTTGCTGTGCGGCTGGACGGTCACCTCGTCGCGCCCCCGAGTGGCGCTGCCGCTCTCGACGACGCAGTACAGGTCGTCGGGAACCTGATCGAACGGAGCCGCGAAGAAGCCGCGCTGCACGAGCAGCCGATGCACCCACGCCCCGCGTTCGGGCAGGTCCCGCTCGCCCCGGTGGTCGACGTCGCGGTGGTCGACGTCGCGGTGGTCGAGGTCGCGGTCCAGCGGCCACACCGGAGCGTCGCTCGTGTGGGTCACGCTCATCAACCAGCTCCTTCGGCTCCCCTTGTCGACAGGCTGTGCCCGGACGTGCCGGTCGCCGACCGCGGGAGCCTAACGGTTCGGTCCACCCGCCCGTGACGACGGTGGCGACGCCGGCGCTGTCAGACGACCAGACCGATGTCCCCGCTGCTGCGAGGACGGTAGGCGTCGGCACCGACAGCCCCGGGCATAGAGTGGACGGCACGAGCCCCTGACCCGGAGATGTCCCGGGAAGGGGCCTGGCCTTGTTTCCCGAAAGGCCCTCGTTTCCCGAAAGGCTGAAGTTCTGGTGACCGTAGCGACCGTGCTACCAACCTCGTCCGCACACCTCTCCGGCCTCCTCGAGGCCCTGCGTCCCGACCCGGCCCTGCAGGAGCTCGCCTCCCGTGCTGGCACGCCGGCGCTGGAGCTGCAGGG
>DASQWR010000129.1:0-11193 GCA_035640155.1 Pseudonocardiaceae bacterium | reverse complement strand
GGGAGGGCCACCTGTTCGGTGCGCTGGGTGGGCTGCTCGCCGCCCGGCTCGTCGCCGGTGCCGACCGCACGCCCGCCCGGTGAGCCCCGCCTCGGATGCACCGATCGGTGTCTTCGACTCCGGTGTCGGCGGGCTGACCGTCGCCCGCGCCATCGCGGACCAACTGCCCGCCGAGCGGTTGCACTACGTCGGTGACACCGCGCACGGCCCCTACGGCCCGCTGAGCGTCGCGCAGGTGCGCCGGCACGCGCTGGCGGTGGCCGACGAGCTCGTCGGTGCCGGGGTGAAGCTGCTGGTCATCGCCTGCAACACGGCGTCGGCCGCCTGCCTGGTCGACGCGCGGGAGCGTTACGACGTGCCCGTGGTGGAGGTGGTGCGTCCAGCCGTCCGCCGGGCCGTGGCCATCACGCGCACCGGCCGGGTCGGGGTGATCGGGACCCGCGCCACCATCGCCTCCCGGGCCTACGAGGACGCCTTCGCCGCCGCGCCCGACGTCCGCGTCACGGGCGTGGCCTGCCCCCGGTTCGTCGACTTCGTCGAGCGCGGCACCACCTCCGGTCGGCAGGTGCTGGGGCTGGCGCAGTCCTACCTGGAGCCGCTGCAGCGCGCGGATGTGGACACCGTGGTGCTCGGGTGCACGCACTACCCGCTGCTGACCGGGGTGCTGCAGATCGTGCTGGGCGACGGGGTGAGCCTGGTGTCCAGCGCGGAGGAGACCGCGAAGGACGTGCTGCGCGTGCTCACCGAGCGCGACCTGCTCCGGGAGGGCCCGGCGCCGGAGCACCGCTTCACCGCCACCGGGGACCTGGCGCACTTCGCCCGGCTGTCCCGGAGGTTCCTCGGGCCCGCCTTCGCGCCGACCCTGTCTCGCAGGGACCCATCTGACAGGGACCCGTCTGGCAGGGGTGCCGTAGCGTCCGCGCCGTGCTGAGGACGTCACGATGCGACTGACGGTGCTGGGCTGCTCGGGCAGCGTCCCCGGTCCGGACTCGCCGGCGTCGGGGTACCTGGTGCAGGGCGATGGCACCTCGGTTGCGATCGACCTCGGCAACGGCACGCTCGGGACGCTGCAGCGGGTGCTCGACCCGTTCGACCTCGACGGCCTGGTGCTCTCCCACCTGCATCCCGACCACTGCGCCGACGTCTCCGGACTGGTCGTGTACCGGCGCTACCACCCGGGCCGCCCGCGCCGCAGGGTGCTGCCGCTGCACGGCCCCTCCGGCACCGTCGAGCGGCTGCGGGCCGCCTACGCCCCCGATGCGGACGAGCGGCTCGTCACCGACCTCTCCGACGTCTTCGACGTCCGCCCGATGCACGATCGGTTCTGCCTTGGTGCACTGGAGATCGGCGCGGTGCGGGTGGAGCACCCCTGTGAGGCGTACGGGCTGCGGGTGCGCCACGGCGGACGCTCGCTGGCCTTCTCGGGGGACACCGGGCCCTGTGCCGCGCTCGACGCGCTCGCCGCGGGCGCCGACGTGCTGCTCGCCGAGGCGTCCTGGCCGCACGACGCCAACCGCCCCTCCGGTATCCACCTGTCCGGTCAGCAGGCCGGTGCGGCCGCCGCGCGCGCCGGGGTGAGCCGGCTGCTGCTCACCCACGTGCCACCCTGGACCGACCCGCAGCAGATGCTCGCCGAGGCCCGCTGGGCCTACGACGGGCCCATCGAGGTCGTGCGCGCGGGCGCGTCGTACGAGGTGTAAAGCCCTGGTTAAGCTGACCCAGTGGCCAGGGCGGACAACACCAGGGCGGACGACACCAGGGCGGACGGCAGGAGTGACGAGGCCCTGCGCGAGGTGCGGATTACCCGCGGCTTTCAGCAGTGGCCTGCGGGGTCGGTGCTCATCGAGTTCGGGCACACCCGGGTGCTGTGTGCGGCGAGCATCACCGAGGGCGTGCCCCGGTGGCGCAAGGGCTCCGGGAAAGGCTGGCTCACCGCCGAGTACGCGATGCTGCCCTCGGCCACTCACACCCGCAGCGACCGGGAGTCGGTGAAGGGACGGGTCGGCGGCCGCACCCACGAGATCAGCCGGCTGGTGGGGCGAGCACTGCGGGCCGCGATCGACCTCTCCGCGCTCGGCGAGAACACGATCTCAGTGGACTGTGACGTGATCCAGGCCGACGGTGGGACGCGGACGGCGGCGATCACCGGGGCCTACGTGGCGCTCGCCGACGCGGTGACCTGGCTGCGCGCCGCCCGCCGGCTGGCCGACCCGCAGCCGCTGTGCTGCGCCGTGGCCGCGGTCAGCGTCGGCGTGGTGGGGGGTCGGGTGTGCCTCGATCTGCCCTACGAGGAGGACGCTCGCGCCGAGGTCGACATGAACGTGGTCGCCACCGACGCCGGCACCCTGGTCGAGCTGCAGGGCACCGCGGAGAGCGGGACCTTCCCCCGCTCCACCTTGGACCGGATGCTCGACGTGGCGCTCGCGGGCTGCGCGGAGCTCGCCGCGTTGCAGGCGAAGGCGCTGGCCGAGCCCTACCCGGGTGAGTTGCCCGGATCAGGCTGATTGCCGGCTGATGGGGATCTAGCTGATGGTGACCCGGCTGCTGCTGGCCACAGGCAACGCGAAGAAGCTCGACGAGCTGCGCCGGATCCTGGTGGCGTCGGGAGCGGGTGATCTCCAGGTGCTGGGGTTGGCCGACGTGCCGCAGTTCCCGCAGGCGCCGGAGACGGAACCGACGTTCGAGGGCAATGCACTGGCGAAGGCCCGTGACGCTGCAGCGGCGACTGGGCTGCCCGCGGTGGCCGACGACTCCGGGCTGGCGGTCGATGCGCTGGGTGGGATGCCCGGGGTTCTCTCGGCGCGCTGGTCCGGGCGCCACGGTGACGACGTCGCCAACCTGCGGCTGGTGCTCGACCAGCTGACCGACGTGCCCGAGGCGCGGCGCGGGGCTGCGTTCGTCTGCGCGGCCGCGCTGGTGCTGCCGGGTGGCCGTGAGCAGGTGGTGCTCGGCGAATGGCGTGGCACCCTGGTGCGGGAGCCCCGTGGAGTCAACGGCTTCGGCTACGACCCGATCTTCGTACCCGAGGGCGAGCAGCGGACCGCCGCGGAGCTGGACGCGAGCGAGAAGGACGCCGTGTCTCACCGGGGCCGCGCGCTGCGGGCGCTGCTGCCCGCGCTGCGCGCCGCCTGAGAGCTCTCCCGGGGGAGGGCCCTTCCGGGCCCTCCCCCGGGGCTGAGAGTTACTCCACGACCTCGACGACGTCGCCGACCTGCAGCGTGTCGAAGTAGGTCACGGCGTCCTCGTGGGCGAGGTGGATGCAGCCGGCCGACTCCTCGTCCACGTCGCCCTCGTGGAAGGCGATGCCGCCGTTGAAGAACACCGCGTAGGGCATCGGAACGTCGTAGATGCTGCTGACGTGGTCCTTGTTCTTGAAGGAGACCCGGAACACCCCGGGCGGGGTCTCGTACCCTTCCGCGCCGGAGGAAATCCACACTGGCCCGTAGGTGACTCTGCCGCCCTCCATCAGCCAGGACAGGTCCTCCGAGAGATCGATGCAAGCATCTGCTCGTGGGCTACACGGAGGCGGGATCAACTCGTGGTCGGCATTGGCCGAGGCGGGCATCAGCACGGTCAGTGCCGTGCCGGACGCTGCGGCGGCCAGCGACGCGGCGAGACGGCGAGCGGTGATACGGACATTCATGGTGAAACCTCACAGATTCTCGCACCTGCTGGAGCATGTGGTGTATCGGAGCGGCCACCATAGCGGACTGACGGACGGCTGTCGGGTTGCCCCGACCCAGCAGATCAGCCTGATCGTGTGACGCCCAGTCAGGCGCTCTCTGGGTGCTGGTCAGCTCGCCGGATGGGTGGGCCCGCACGGCCAGCGGTAGTGGGGTGAGGACGAGCCGGCCGTGCGGAACCCCCTTCGCCGCGGGGAGTTTCGGCCCATCCGCGGCGGTTCTCCCCGTCCGGCGATCGGTTCGAACGCCGGTGTGACGCACGCTCCAGCGAAGCGGTTCCGCCCGTTGCACAGGCCGGGTGCGTGGCGCTCCACTAGCGTCAGCCGAGTGAAGGCTTTCGTCCTCTCGGGCGGTGGGAACATCGGCAGCATTCAGGTCGGCATGCTGCGAGCTCTGCTCGAAGCGGGGATCGTCCCGGACGTGCTCGTGGGCGCCTCCATCGGGTCCGTCAACGCCGCCTACCTCGCCGCTGACCCCTGCCTCGACCAGGTCATCGCCCTGTCCGAGATATGGACGGGTCTGCGCTCCCGGGACATCTTCTCCTGGAACCCGCTGGGCATCGGCGGTGCCCTGTTGCGTCGGGGCGCGGTGTTCCCCCCGGAGAGATGGCGCCGCTTCCTCGAGCGGTGGATCCCGTACGAGCGGATCGAGGAGGCCGCCGTTCCACTTCGGATCGCGGCCACCGACTTCGACGACGGCTCCTCGGTCATCCTCGATTCGGGGTCGGTGGTGGATGCCGTCATGGCCAGCACGTCACTCCCGGTCGTCTTTCCACCGCACCGGATCGGGGAGCACCGTTACCTCGACGGCGTCCTCTCGGATCAGGTGCCGCTCAAGCCCGCAATCGACGAGGGAGTGGACACCGTCTATGTCCTGGCGGTCAGTTCGCTCGGCCCGCCGCCTGACCTCCGCTCGCCCGGGGGGATCCTGCGTCACTCAATGACGATCCTGCTGTTCCCCAGGATCCGGCTGGACGCGCACGGCGTGCCCGTCGAGCAGTACGGTACGAAGATCATCAAGATCCCCTCGGGGGGTGCCCAGGTGGCCTTGTGGGACATGTCCCACCACGGCGACCTCATCGAGCAGGGGTATCGGGAAACGGTGAAGTTCCTCGCCGACCAGGAGGCCGGCGGTGCCGCCGACCGGCAGGCTTCCCAGGACTCCACCATGCCGGGACTGAGCGTGCAGACCGAGCAGCAGGACACCAGCGAGACCCGAGGGGCAGCGGAACCCAGGACATCGAGCTGACGCGGGAAGGTGACGTGGCGGTCCGCCCCGATGATCCGGTCGCGACATTCCCCGCTTTAGGCCCGGTCCGTCCGTCCTACGACGTGATCGAAGACCGCGCCGGTCGCCTCTGCCTGGACGAGCTTGTCGAGGACATCGATCGCGGCATCGCGGCGCGACCAACTCGACGGCTCGTAGAGCCCGAGCGCCGTGTTGAGGAGCACGTCGCCGGCGTACACGATGGCGAACACCGCGGCGACGGCCCGCTGACCGCGCAGCCCGGCATGGGCAGCAACGCCGTACGCGGCGCCCCACGTGGCTCCCAGACCGAAATGCGTTCCGTAGTTCAGGCGCCGCCGCTGCTGGCTACTGGTGGGCTGGACGGGCAGCACCTTCTCGGCGAAGTCGGCCGGCGCGTAGCTGTCGCCGCGCCCGGTGAGTGGCATCTCGACGAGCTTCTGGAACAGCGTCATCACGACTGTGCCGGCCAGGCCGGCGAGAACGCCTCGTCCCACCGTGGCCGCCATCGGCGCGTGCGTGGACACCGCTGATCACCTGTCTCTGCGAGTGGGTACGGGTCCGCAGCCGCCAGTGGGAGGTCGTGACGGCGGCGAAGTTGAAACGAACAGCGTGACGAATGGAAGCCGCCACGATAGCTCGACCACAGCCCGTCCCGCTGGGCACACCATTGAAACTACCCGAATTGACGGCCTGATTGGTCCGGCCAGCTCTTACGCCTTTCTAACTTCGCTCCTGGAGGCCGAGAATCGGGAGAGTGCACCTGGATATGGTGCGGCATGGACACCGGGACGGCAGGACGGACTCAGTCCGACGAGGCCCCGACGGGCGTCCGCTGGCGGGGTGCTCGGCATGGGAGCGCTGGCCGGGGTGCTGGCGGGACTGGTGCTGACCCTGGCCGCCGTGCTGTGGGTTGTGCTGGTGGCTGCGCTGTGGACGGTGCTGCCGACGAGCTACCGCAGGCTGTCGCCGTCACTCGCGCGCTGGGGAACGATCCTGATCCTCGGCGCGACGTTGGCGTTGTTCGTCGCCGCGCTGGTGCTCACGTTCCGTTGGGTGCACGGTGCCCGGCAGGGCGAGGAAGCACCCGGCACCGCCTCGTCCGTTACGCGAAGAGCGGTGCTGGGGGGCGGGGTTGGCGCCGGGCTGGCGATCGCGACGGGCGCCGTGGGCACCACCCTGTACCGGCAGGCGACGTTCAGCTAGGACGGGATGCAGCCGAACGGTACCGGCATCACCCCGATCACGCCCAACGAGTCCTTCTACGTGGTCATCAAGAACGTCAGCAACCCCCGGGTGCACGCGTCGGTGTGGCGGCTCTCGGTCGGTGGCGCCGTGGCGCGGCCGAGGACATGCGGCTTCGAGGACCTGCGGGCTGCCGAGCGTCACCCAGGAGACCACGCTGACTGCATCAGCAACGCCATCGGCGGCGGGCTGCAGAGCAACGCCATGTGGGTCGGCGTGCCGATGCGGGATCTGATCGGCGATGCCGGACCCGAGGACGGCGTCGTGGAGGTGCTCCTGCGCGGCCCGTCCACGCCGTACATGATCTGCACCAGCTCGTTGCCGATGTGGCCCACGGCGGTGGCGAACCAGTCGAACAGCCGACTCGGCTCGTCCGGACACGCGGCCACCCAGAGGGCTCGGATGGTCAAGCTCAGGTCGCGCAACCAGGCGAAGCGGTAGTCGAAGTTGAGCTCGCCACCGAGCCGCTCCGGCAGCGAGTGTCGTCGCGGCTGCCACCACCGCACCGGAGGGCTGGAAGGTCAGGCCCTGCAGGACCAACGAGCTGCGCCGGACCTCGTCCGGGAAGCATCCGTCGTAGCTGGTGTGCAGGGCAGCCCACGACTCCCACGCCCCGAGGGTGTCCTCCAGTGTCGGCTCACCGTTCTCCGGCAGCGAGAGCGCAGGACCGAACGAAGGGGTGTAGCTCAGGCGCAGCTCCACCGTGTCACCTGCAGCCGCAAAAGGCCGCCCTGGCGACGCCGTGCGCGCACTGCCAGCGCACCGGGCCTGTGCACGACACCGTCACCGGCCCACCACGGGCACCAGGGCATCGGCGTCCGGCGCGCACCACGAGTCCACCGATCCGGCGCGGTCGACCAGCGCCGCCGTGTGACAGTCGGAGAGGAACCCGTAGTCGGCAATGGGTGGGCGTCGACGGCCCCCCGGCGCGGCGGAGGAGACCCGTTCGATCATCGGCACCGCGCTCCTCTCCGGAGATTCCGGACCGATGGGCTCGCGGGGCGCAGGCCCGGCTTGCGTATCCTGTGCCCGAACTGCCACGCGCTCACCGAGACCGGGTGTCGGCGGGGGTAGGCCGGCGTAGCCCAATGCAGAGGCACAACCCTTAGGAGGTTGACAGTGTGGGTTCGAATCCCACCGCCGGCACCACGCAGGGTGTAACGCACATCTTTCGAACCTCGCCCTCGAGACCAGCTAATGCAGGCCGGGAGGCACGACCACTATGTAACTGGCGACACGGGGACGGTGACATCGGCGACCTGCGCAGGTTCCGGCACGATGTCGGCCAGCGGCGGGCGGCGGAGATCATGCAGCCTGCTGTGTCCTGCCGAGTGATCCGAAGTCCTCATTGAGAACGACGACGGCGGCGCACCCCACCGCTAGCGTGGGGCGATGCGCTGGACGCGGCAGGTGCGCGCGTGATGGGAGAGGCTGCCGGCCTGGTTGGCCGACGGCGGCATCGCGGCGCTGGTGATCGCCGTGGACCTGACGTTGCTGGCGTACTTGGTGCCGGTGGTGGTCGGGCTGGCCGGCCAGCTGGTGGCGCAGTGGTGAACGAACGTCCAGCGGCGAACAAACGTCCACAGGGGACGGTCGGGCAGGGTGCCCCGGCTCGCGGCAGAGGCGCCCGGCGCGGGTGCCGGAGGGGAGTGGGGATGGTGGCTCGAGCCAGGAGGTGGACCCGCACGGTGCTGGTGCGGCTTGCCGGTGTCGCGGCCGATGACGCAGGGATGAGCACGGCCGAGTACGCAACTGTTCATCTATGCACCCTCGGGTCGATGCCAGTGTACCAGGCCAGAAGGCGTTTCCGCAGGTCAGAAAGGTGCAATTGCCCAGACTCCCAAGCACTCTCTCACCTAGAGTGACAGTCAGGAACTGAGAGTGGTAGTACAATCGGCGGTGGAATGTTGAGATCATCCGTCTGTAGGCTAAACTGGTAGGACCGCCGTCACAGTGGGGTGTCCCCCGTGCCTGACATGCCAACCGGTCACCTGTGCCGGGTGGCGAACCCGGACGGCGACGTGCTGTGGAAGCCGGGTGGCGAGCGCTAGTGGTCAGCCTATCCGGTTGATCACTCAACCCCATACAGCAAGATCACGATGACTCGGCCCAGTCCAGAAATGATCGCCCAAATCGAGCCGGGTAGATCAGGCTCAGGAGCAGCAAGTTTCTCAAGTATCTGTGACATCGCCGAGGTGTTGACTCGGGGAAGGGCGACCTGGGATGCTAAGTAGCGCTCACGGGTCCGGCGTCAACGACCCAGGAGCTCTTCCGCGGGGGGAAGGTCGTGGTACGTAGCGAAACACTGTGGCGCGCTCGAAACGGAGGTCTGGCCTCGTGGCGATCCATATCGATCGGGTTTATGGCCGGAGATACGTGATCGAGCTTGTTCGCGAACTCATGGTGCGACCAGAAGAAAATGGTTCGGTGCGGAGTCAGCGCTGCCCGATCCTGGTGGTCGAAGGGTTCCGGGGCGCCGGCAAGACTGCTCTGTTGTCCGCACTGGTTGATTTGCTCGACCAACGGGCCCCGCATGCCCAGCTAGATTTCGAGACCAACAGACATGCCACCGTACCGCAGGTGCTCTCCGCCATTGCCTTCGACCTCAGCAGGAAGTGCCCCGGATACGGCGCACTCCAGTTCCCCCGGTTCATCGTCGGGCAGCTCGTGACGCAACTGACGCTGGACCTGACCGACCATTCACAGGCCTGCCGGCAGGTCATCGATGCGCTGGAGCGCCAGCGCGGGGTCGACACTGGCAGAGAAGTGCTGGTAGACATGGCTGGCAGTGTGCTGGGAGCCGTGAGCGGAGGTGCCGGGGCGCCGTTCCAACCACCCGCAAGTTTGCTGGGACTCATCGGGAAGCGGCTGACGGCGTGGGCCCCGCGACGCGTGGTCCTCGGGTCTTTCCAGCACTGGTACGGCCACCGGGGTGTGGGGCTGCCCCATGACCCCATCGACGTGCTGGTAGACCTCAACCGCTGGGCCGTCGACTCCCAGGATGAGGACAACCGGCAGCGTATCGACGAGCTGCTCTGGGCTGCGTTTCTCGCCGACTTGCGGGCCGAGTTCAGCCGAGGCAGCCGGACCGACGAGCGATCGGTCAACTGCGTCGTCCTGCTCGACAACGCCGACACCGAACTCGGTCATCTTTTCCTGAACCAGCTGCTCCGGGCCCGCCGCCAGCGTGCCGCGGGTGGGCAGGAAGATGTGGACCCGCTGACCGTGGTGGCCACCAGCCGGGGCGAGCTGCTGGCCGATGTCCCCAGCGCGGACCGGTCGCACGTAATACCGGACGACACCCCTTCCAGACTACTGTCCTATATCACGGACCGGTCGCGCTTCTGGTGGCTGCAGTACCGGCTGCCCGACCTCACCGAGGACGAGGTCGGTAGGGCTGTCACCGACATGGCTCTGCCCTGGGGCGACAACCAGCGCCTAGCCCAAGTCGTGTACGAACTCACCGGGGGTCATCCGGCATCAACCTTGCTGGTGCTGAACGCCGTCGCCACGTCTCCTCCCAGGAAGTGGATCGAGCCCGAAGCGATTCTCAGCCAGGCGGCACCAGGCGCGAGATTCCAGCACCCACCGACGGTGGAAGATCAGATGCTCGCTCGCCTGCTAGTAGGCATCTCTGATGCGGCGCTGCGGGATCTGGTGACCTGCGCCGCCGCTCGGGAGAGGGAGCAGGCATTGGCGCTGGCCAGCCAGGATGACCTGCTGGTGAGCGGCCAAGCCAACTACGGGGAGGTTCTCGACCCGATTCTGTGGCCCGCCGACAGATCAGCTGGACTCACCCTGCTCCGCCGGCTGCTACGCCGCCGCCTCGCCCAGCGGGATCCCGCAGTCTTGACGAGCTGGTCGTGCGTCTACACCAGACTCCGCCATACCTGCCGCGCCGCGAACGACGAGGCTGGTGAGCTGTACTACGCCCTCGCTGAGGGTGAGCTGGGGTTTGTGACACGGCGACTGCACCAGCGCCTCACCGAACTCAAGAGCACCGCATGGCACGACCTGCTCACGTTCGTCACCCAGGCGCCACACCGGCACCGGCGCCGGGAGGCGCCGATCGACGAGGTGCGCCGGCTAGTAGGTTCGGCTGGTCTGGAGCAACCACTCACCCCCGTCGGCCGGCTCGTCACCGCGCTGCGGATCGCCGTAGACCCCTTCACGGACAGCCGCCGCCGCGACCTGCATCTACAGATCGCCGACGACTACTCCGGCGTCTCCCGGCTCTGCCCGGGCGGACCCCACACCGTGTTTCTGGACGCTGCACGCCGGCACCGGAGGGAAGCCGAATGGTGGGATTGACAGTGCGGAGCAGGGGTGCGCGCCAGGACAGATCGAGCGGGTGACCGCGAGGGAGGAATGCGTGACCGACAACGGGGACTTCGAACTACCGGCTGCGCCTGGGGAGCTCAGACGGCGCAGGAACAGGTGGATCGGTCTGAGCATCGTAGTGATGGTGCTCGCCGCCAGCGCGGTGTGGTTCGCCATCGTGGCGATCCGTACCTGCGGGTCGCTCGGGTCCGGGGTGTATAAAGTCGATGGGGAATGCGTCGGCGTCACCGACAGCTCGTACATCTTCCACCCAGAGCTGGAGGGCGTCCAACGAAGGATCGCGGACGAGAACGCCCGAGTGCGCGCAAGTGCCTCCTCGTATGTAACTGTGGCGCTGCTTGACCCGTTGACGCCCACGCCGATGAGCGCGTTGCCCCCGGCGCAGGTCCGCAACCGGCTCGAAGGCGCGTACACAGCGCTGCGGCGGGTCAACAGCACGCCTGTCGCCGGCGACTCCAGGCCACAGATCCAGCTGGCCCTCGCCAACGAGGGCAGCACCGACGACCAGTGGCAACGGGTGGTCGGCCAACTGGTGGAGATGACCGAGCAGGAGAACCCGCTCGTCGCCGCGATCGGCTTGGGCGTGAGCACCGAGCAGACCCGGCAGCGAGCCGAGGACCTGTCCCGGCACGGCATTCCGATGGTCGGCGCGGTTCTCACCGCCGATGGGCTGGACTAC
>DASQWR010000128.1:0-9118 GCA_035640155.1 Pseudonocardiaceae bacterium | reverse complement strand
GGGGTGCCGGTGGTGTGCTCCAACCTGCCAGCGCTGCGCGAGGTCGCCGGCGGGCACGCCACCCTGGTGCCCCCCGGAGACGTGGCCGCGCTGGCCGCCGCGATGATCACCGTCTCCGGCTCCGGGCGCGACCCCGCCAGCTCCGCTCGCCGCCGCGCGCACGCCACCCGGCTCACCTGGGCCGCCTGCGCCGAGGCGACTGTGTCGGCCTACCAGCTGGCGCTGCGCGACCCGTGAGTGGCGACGCCCGTCAAGTCGGGTGGCTGCCCGCTCCGCGGAGGTCACTCGTCGCTCCACTGATGACCGGGACCGAGCGTAGGCCGCGGGCGTGGAACACCGAGCGGCGTCGTATAACCCCCCGCCACCGAGACACATCATCGGACGGGGCTTACGGGGCACCTATGCCCGAGCATCAGCGGTGACCTGCAGCGTTCCCGTATGAGGTTCCTCCAACGGACGCCCCCGACGAGAGGCTGGGCGTAGCGTCGCGCGGATGGTCACCAAGGATCCGGATCGCGCCCGGTCGCGGTTCATTACCGCCGCTCGGCGGATCGTCGCCGGCATCGAGCAACAGCGCAGCCGAATCGAGGAGCGCAGCGCCGGCGCGCCCAAGCTCCTCGGGGGACTCCGCACGAAGTCACTATCTTCACGACCGACTGCGACAACGATCTCGACTACTACGTCTACGAGCTCGTGCGACTCCAGGACCTCACGCGGGAAGCGATCACAGCCTTCGACAAGTCGCAGGAGCTCGTCGACGCGCTCGCCGCCTTCGACGCTGCGATCCTAAAACTCCGCGAGCTGCGGAACCCGCTCACACACACCAGCGACGACGCCCGCCTCGACGACGTCATGTGGTTCGACGCCCACGTCCGGCTCAGACCCGACGGATCGGTGGAGTACCTCGTCGACGCCCGCTACCAGCACCACGACGCGGCGACAGCCCTCGGCGACGCCGTGCTGACGTACCTATGACGTGGTCTGCGGAAGTCGAGCACCTGACCGGTGAGACCGAACGTCGCAGGTGCCGGTGGCGCGCCAGTCCTGTGATGGCGTCCGAAACCACCGATGCGGAGCCCCCGGACCGGGAATCGTCACGCTGTCGATGGTCGCTGCCACACTCCGCTGCATGAGCAACGAGCCCTGGGACGGCCACCGCGTAGTCGACGCAAACACCGGCGTTCTCGCGTACCGCGTACGCGGCAGCCGGGTCGTCGACCCCAACTCCAGCCAGACGATCTACCGCATCCGCGATCAGCGCATCGTCGATCCGAGCACCGGACAGACCGTATACCGCATCCGTGATCACCGGGTCGTCGACTCCAACTCCGGGCAGACGATCTACCGCATGAGAGGTTGAGCCACGCCCACTGTCCACCTCTGAGCCCGCGCGGCGATCCTCGATCGGGACCGTCGTCGGGGTAAGTCACGATGCCCGCCAACTGACTCATCGGCCCGTGCCTGGCCGGCATCGGGGTGTGACTAGGGGGCTCAGCCACCAGAAAGCTGGCTGTCGATGAAGAATCGGACGGCGTCGTCGGTATAGCCCTCCCAGCCCCAGAAGCGCTGTCCCTCGCGTTGCGCGATCTGGTCGGTAAGGAGCAGAACATGAGCGAGCTGCCGGTCGGTGAGGTCCGGCGCCAAGGCCTGCCGCGCCTCCCGGTCGAACACCAGGGTCGGGACGACGCCATTGGCGCGGCTGCCGTCAGCACGCGAGAAGTTGGGGTAGCTGACCGCTAGCAGCCCGCGTTCGTCGGTCGCGCCGACGGCGATGCCGGTCACCACCGTCAGCAACAGGTCGAACTGGCAGATGTTCGTCAACAGAGGGTCGGCACCGCCATGCTGCGGGACGAGGTCCCCGGGCAGATCAGGGCGCAGTGCCGCCTCGGTGGCAGCAACGGCCCGGGTGAACAGCAGCAGCGACAGCTCTCGCGAATGCCCCTCGGGCGTCTTCTCGGTGAACAGGTACCCCCGGGACGCCTGGGTTAGAGCGTGCCGGTGCCAAGTCGAGCGCGGCGGCTCGCCCGGGTCGCGCTGCAGCGCCATGACCGGGGCTAGCGCCAAGTCACGCACGGCAGCCCAGTCGCGCAGCCGCACCGCTAGGCTGCCCAGTGCGTAGAGGCGCTCAGCGATCCGCAGCCACAGCCGCGGCAGAGCCAGGTGCTCGAAGGTCAGGACGTACTGGCTGTCCACGCCCCAGCCGTAGACGTCCAAGAGCGCACGCACGGCCATCGTGGTGAACGCTGGCCTCCTCAGCTCCAGGCCCAGCGCGGCCAGCGTCGTGATCCGGTTCAGCGCACTCGTCAGGTCTTCGACCGCCAGCTCACCGCCAGTCCGCACCAGCTGCTCGACGTCAGCTACGGCGACGCGCAGCATCCGCCGGACCGGAACGTCGTCGTCGCGGCGCAGCAGCTCCACCGCCGCGCTTTCGAAGCTTGCGGCATCAAGCTGGTAAGTGAACGCCGCGCTGGGACCGGCGGCGATCCCGGCGCCAGACAGCGCCGCCTGCAGGGCCCTGTGCGTCTCCTCGGCATGCTCGGCGCGCCAGGCCTCCTTGGCCCGGGCGACCAGCAAGCTGCGGGCGGCGGCGATGTCCTTCTGAGCCCAGGGCTCGCTGCGACTGCCGTGCCGGGCGTACACATCGCCAGCGCGGAACGCGGTCCGGGCCGTGCCCGAGCTGTCGGTGTAGTCGCCGTTGCGGGTGAAGATGCACCAGCCGTCGGGGTGCGGCGCAACCCAGACCAGTGCCACCGGCCGGGGGCCGCTGCCGTCGTCTAGGTAGTGGACCGCGCTACGGATTTCGAAGCCCGGCGCCAGGTACCTGCCGATCTTGGCCCTCGCGATGCGACACCGGACCAACGACGACCGGTTGATCCTGCCAACCGAGCTGCCTTCGGACTCGAGGGCGGTGTGGCGCCGCCATGGCCGCTGCGAAGACGTCCTCGCCGAGCTGTTCGAGCTACCCGCCCCCTGATCCCGGCCGGCGCCGGACGAGCGGCGCACTCAACGGCCGCAGACCGCCTGGGTCCAGACCCGCAACTGCGGTGCTATCTTTGCTGGTATGCCGCAGTTTCGGATTGCAGAGGTTGCCGAGCTGCTCGGTGTCAGTGACGACACCGTCCGCCGGTGGGTCGACAACGGGCAGCTCACGGCGTTGCGGGATGCGGGGGGTCGCAAGGCGGTGGACGGGGCGGAGCTCGCTGCGTTCGCCAAGTGCCAGGCGCATGCCACCCGGGATCCGTCGGCGGTTGACCGGTCTGCGCGGAACCGGTTCGTCGGGCTGGTCACCGAGGTGGTGGCCGACCGGGTGATGGCCCAGGTGGAGGTGCAGTGCGGCCCGCACCGGGTGGTCTCGCTGATGAGCAGCGAGGCGGTCCGGGAGCTGGGCCTGGAGCCGGGTGTGCTCGCCGTGGCGGTGGTCAAGAGCACCCAGGTCGTCGTCGAGATCCCGGGGAACCGCTCGTGACCCGGGCACCTGAGGACAAGATGCCGCATCTTCGGCTTCGCTCATGGCGGTTGCTCGTCGCGGGCAGCGCCGTCCTGCTCGGCCTGACCGGCTGCGGCGGGAGTGGCGGCGGCGGAGCGCAGCAGAACTCGCCGCCAGGCTCCTCGACCAGCGGCGCCAGTGGCCAGATCACGGTGTTCGCCGCAGCCTCGCTGACCGAGGCGTTCACCGAGATCGGAATGGCGTTCGAGGAGGCCAACCCGGACGCTGACGTGCAGTTCAACTTCGCCGGGAGTTCCACGCTGGCGCAGCAGATCAACCAGGGGGCGCCCGTCGACGTGTTCGCCTCCGCCAGCCCCAAGCAGATGCAGGCGGTCGTCGACGCGGGCAACGCCACAGGTGAAGGGACCGTGTTCGTGCAGAACACCCTGCAGATCGTGGTGCCCGCCGGCAATCCGGCGGGGGTGACCGGCCTGGCGGACTTCGGCAAGCAGGAGCTGGCCATCGCGCTGTGCGCGGAGCAGGTCCCCTGCGGCGACGCGGCCCTGCAAGCCCTGCAGGCCGCGGGCGTGACGCCGGCACCGGACACCCTGGAGCAGGACGTCAAGGCCGTGCTGACCAAGGTGATGCTGAACGAGGCGGACGCGGGCCTCGTCTACCGCACGGACGTGCTGTCCGCGGGCCATGGCGTCGAGGGCATTGACTTCCCGGAGGCCGGCCAGGCCGTCAACGAGTACCCGATCGTCACGCTCGCCGGAGCTCCCAACGCGCAGGGTGCCCAGGCGTTCGTCGACTACGTGCTCTCCGACGACGCCAAGGCCGTGCTCGCGAGGTCCGGGTTCGGCACCGACATCGGATGACCACGACCCGGACACGACCCGAGCTGGAGAGGCCACCGCCACGGTCGCGGAGATCACGCGGGCGGCGGGCGGGCGGGCTGCCCGCGGTGCTCATGCTGCCGGCGCTGGCGGGCCTCGCCTTCCTGGTCGTCCCGCTGGCAGGGCTGATCGTCGAGGCGCCGTGGGGCACCCTCGCCGAGCGGCTGGCCGACCCGGCAGTGCTCGGGGCGCTGCGGCTCTCGCTGGTCACCGCCAGCGCCGCGACCGTGCTCTGCCTGGTGTTCGGCGTGCCGCTGGCCTGGCTGCTGGCCCGAGGCGAGCTGCCCGGCCTACGCGCCGTGCGGGCCCTGGTGACAGTGCCGCTTGTGCTTCCCCCGGTGGTCGGCGGGGTGGCGCTGCTGCTGGTGCTGGGCCGCAACGGGCTGATCGGCCAGTACCTCGAGGCGTGGTTCGGGTTCTCGCTGCCGTTCACCACCGCGGGGGTGATCGTCGCCGAGGCGTTCGTGGCGATGCCCTTCCTGGTCGTCGCCGTGGACGGGGCGCTGCGCGGCGCGGACCGGCGCTACGAGGAGGCCGCCGCCACCCTCGGGGCATCACGGTGGCTGACCTTTCGCCGTGTCACCCTGCCGCTCGTCGCCCCCGGGATCGCCGCAGGTGCGGTCCTGTGCTGGGCTCGGGCGCTGGGCGAGTTCGGCGCCACCATCACCTTCGCCGGCAACTTCCCAGGCGAGACCCAGACCATGCCACTCGCGGTCTACCTCGCCCTGGAGACCGACCCGGAGGCGGCGATCGTGCTCAGCCTGGTGCTGTTCGCCGTCTCGGTGGTCGTGCTCGCCAGCCTCCGCGACAAGTGGATCAGCCCCAATGCCGGCTGAGCACCAGCACCACATTACCCCGGACGCCAGATGTCGCTGCACGTCGAGTTGACCGTCGACCGCGGAACGCGGTTCACCCTGCAGCTGGGATTCACCGCCGAGCGGGGCGAGACGATCGGCCTGCTCGGACCCAACGGCGCGGGCAAGAGCACCGCGCTGCGCGCGCTGGCGGGGCTGCTGGCCCTGTCGTCAGGACGCATCGAACTGGACGGGCAGGTGCTCGACGAGGCCGATGACGGCGAGTTCGTGTCGCCCGAGCGTCGCCCGGCGGGTGTGGTCTTCCAGGACTACCTGCTGTTCCCCCACCTGTCAGCGCTGGAGAACGTCGCCTTCGGGCTCCGCGCTCGCGGCATGGACCGCCGCAGCGCCCGAGCACGGGCCGAGACGTGGCTGCACCGGGTCGGCCTGGCGGACTACACCCGCTCCCGGCCGCGCGCCTTGTCCGGCGGGCAGGCCCAACGCGTCGCGCTCGCCCGCGCCCTGGTCACCGAACCCCGGCTGCTGCTGCTCGACGAGCCGCTCGCGGCGCTGGACGCCAGCACCCGGATCGAGGTTCGCTCCGAGCTGCGCCGCCACCTCACCAACTACGCCGGCACCACGGTGCTGGTCACCCACGACCCCCTCGACGCGATGGTGCTGGCCGACCGGCTGCTGGTGCTCGAAGAGGGGCAGGTGGTGCAGCAGGGCAGTCCCACCGAGATCGCGCAGCATCCACGCACTGACTACGTCGCCCAGCTCGTCGGCGTCAACCTCCACCGCGGCACCAGCCGCGGCACCGCCGTCGAGCTCACCGGCGGGGGAACGTTGACCACTGCCACGCCCTGCGACGGCGACGTGCTCGTCGCGTTCCCCCCCACCGCGGTCAGCCTGCACCGCACCCGACCGGGCGGCAGCGCCCGCAACACCTGGCCGGTGCAGGTCCGTGGTCTGGAGGGGCGTGGCACCACCACCCGGATCGAGCTCACCGGCCATCCCGACGTGCTGGTCGACGTCACCCCCGCCGCCGTCGTCGACCTCGACCTCACCCCGGGGACCTCGCTGTGGGCGGCGCTCAAGGCCACCGAGATCCGCACCTACCCAGCCTGACGCGTCCCATGACCCAGGCCACAGTTGACCCGCAGCGATTGGCTGACGTGTTTGGCTGCTTCGCCCACGATTTCGACGAGCTTGGTCAGTGCCAGCCGGAGGAGCTCGTCGCGGTCGAGGTCACCGCGCTGACGATCGGCGCTGTAGGTGACTGCCTTGGTCGCGGCCTCGGCGAGGTGCCGAAGGCGGACGCGGTCATCAGGCCGCATAGAGGGGACGGGCGATGGCCGCAACCTCGTCCCGGAAGAAGCGGCTGAGGTCCTCGTAGGTGCGCAGCTCGACCTGGCGACCAAGAGCTGCGTCAAGCTCCAGCTCCATCTGCGCCAGGCGAAGCAGTCCGGGCGTCTTGCCGGGCTTGAACTCCACGAGGATGTCGACGTCACTCCCAGGACCGAAGTCGTCACGAAGGACCGACCCGTAGAGAGCGAGCCGGCGGACGCCGTGCCGGGAGACGAAGTCCGCGAGCACGGCATCGTCGATGGCGAGTCCCGGTCGGAGTTCCATGGCCTCATGATGCCGTATGCCGCCCAGAACGATGGGACACGACCCACGACGAGCACACAACGCACGTCCGACGTCGCTCACTTTCGGTCTGCCGCGTACCGGGGGGCCATGGACTCCATCTGCTCCAGCACGAGCTTGATCGCGGCGGGTTGCTTGTCCGGTGGGTAGCCGTGCTTGACGAGCAGGGCGCCTGATCGACGAGCGGAGCTTGGCGCGCACGTCGTCGCGCACCGTCCAGTCGGTCCGCACGTCGCGCCGCATGACCCCACCAGATCGCGGGCGATCTGCGGGAGCACGCCCTCACCCTGCTCCGCAACAGCCGACTCGTTCTGCGCGACGGCGTCGAAGAACGCCAGCTCGTCCTCGCCCAACGGCGGCGAGAAGCGCGCGCCGCGGTTGCCCTCGGCCGCCACCTCCCGGGCCAGCTCGATCAGCTCGGCGATGACTTCCGCCGAGGTGAGCTGCTGGTTGGTGTACCTGCGCATGAGCTCGGTGATCCGCTCGGAGAACGCCCGCTGACGCACCACGTTCCCACCCGTGGCCCGGGTGGACTCCTCGGTGAGCATGGCTCGCAGCGCCTCGATCACCAGATGCGGGTTGCTCGCCTGCTGCGCCTGGGCCAGGAAGCTCGGGGTGAGGTCGGTCAGCGTCGGGCGGGCATCCCCGCCGCTTCGTAGATGTCCAGGACCTCCCCCGACGCGGTCGACTCCGCAACGAGCTGGTTCAGCAGCCGCTTGATGTCGTCAGGCAGCTGCTCGCCCCGCGCCTGCCGGTCCGCGGTGTCGAACGTCGCCATCCAGACGCGGACCTCTTTCGTAGAACTGCGCCTCCGGCCGCAGCTTCGCCACGTGCTCGTCACCACAGGAGATCGCCCACGCTCCGGGCAAGCTGCCCGGACAGCTTGCGGTAGCGGGCAGCGAGGCTCTCCTCCCCAGCGGGCACCTGGTTGCCAGGTGTGGCCGGATCACGCAGGTATTCGACGGTCTTGTGCACGGCGCGCAGGAACGGTCGCTTGCCGCCACCACGGAGCACGGTCTTACAGTCGTACCCGCTGAGCAGCTCCCCGAGTGTCGCCATCAGCGTTCGGTGAGCGCGACGGCCTCCTCGGCACTGCGCCCGAGTGGCTTCCGCTCCTGATCCTGCTGCGTGCATTCGGACAGCGCCTTCTGCAGGTTGTCGGCCAGCGGCGCGTATGCAACGAGCAGCCCGTCCTCCTTACCCGCGGAAGGTGCGGTTCACCCAGGGCGAGCGTCTGCATGAGCAGGGCACCCTTGAGCGGTCGAGGCACAGCGGTGCTGGTTGGGGAGTCTGCGACGGCGAAGCCCTCGCCCTGCTCTGCCTTGCGGTCGTCGCGGCGCAGCCCGATGTCCTCGACGGTGACCTCGTACCCGAGTCCCGCGGTGAGGGCGGCGGCGACCAGCTCCGGTGTGGGTGGGTGCGGCACCCGTCCACGCACCCAGTGCGACACCGAGCTCTTGTCGTGGCCGAGTCGCACGTGCTGGGTTGACCAGCCGAGCCGGTTCACCTCGTCGGCCAGGGCGCCGTGGGTGCTGCCGCTCTCCGCGATCAGCGACTCGAGCTGAGTGTTCTGGTCACGTACCCGCTCCGGCGATGCCCGCGGCGAGCCGGTGGCCGTGGTGGCCGTGCGAGTCGGCCCGGTTTGGACCGACTCGGTGGCCATCGCCGGGGAGAACGAGACCCTCGCGATGCGGCACCGGACCAACGACGACCGGCTGATCCTGCCGACCGAGCTGCCCTCGGAGTCAAGGGCGGTGTGGCGCCGCCACGGCCGCTGCGAAGACGTCCTAGCCGAGCTGTTCGAGCTGCCTGCCCCCTGATCCCAGCCAACGCCGGATCGAGTACCTACAACCCCCTGCTCCCGGCGGCGGGAGCAGGGATCACGCGTGGGATCGGCCAATCCAGGGCCTCCGACATGAGCCGTCTTAAGGCGGAAGCGGCACCCGACGCGGACAAAGCGCCGGGTGCAGTACTGGGCGATCCGGACACCACCGAGGTGCTTCCGAGAATCGGCTGAGCCACTCGGCCCGCGCTCACAGCGCCGGCGGCGTCGGAGAGAGTCCCGGCAGGTGGCCGAGTGGCCGCCCACCAACGAGTCTCACGCGAAGACCACAGCCAGCGGTAAGCGTGCTCGACGAACCCGCGGTGACGTACGCGGCGGGCGCCGGCTGCCCCAGCGACAGCCCAGGCTCGGCCCCCCAGCTTCTCAGTCCTGCATCGCCCGGTAGCGATCACGGGCGGCGAGGATGCGACGTCGGCGCTCGGCAGTGAGGTAGCGCGGGGTGCCCAGGTCGACACGGCCGTAGTGCGGCTCGTGGAGACCCACGGCGCGCAGCAGGACCCCGGCCCGC
>DASQWR010000127.1:0-21092 GCA_035640155.1 Pseudonocardiaceae bacterium | reverse complement strand
GGGGTGGAGCCGCCTCGGGGAATCGAACCCCGGACCTGCTCATTACGAGTGAGCCGCTCTGGCCAACTGAGCTAAGGCGGCGCTGCCAATACAGGGAGCATCAGTGTAGCGAAGCCGTTCCACGGTCGCCGCGGGCCGCGCTGATGCCACCCTGTCAAGTTGTGCAGCCGCCTCCCCCATGATGGCCAGCCGTTGCAGGACCGCATCGGGCAACGCAGGTTGGACGGCACGTCGGGGGCGGCCGCACGGTAGGCGCGGATGCGGTCGATGGCAGCGAGGATGTCGTCGAGCAGCCGAGCAGCCGAGCGAGGAGTCACAACTGCACCGCATCGCGAGCCACGGCCGGAGCGACGTCGCCACGGAGAAGTCGCGGTGTCGTGACGTCAACGCGAACACCGAGAAGATCCGTGAGGCGTGCGCTCAACCCACTGACGTTGAGCAGCATGCGGTGGACCGACGGCTTGGCGCCATACTCGGCGGCGACGCCGGTCGGTGAGAAGCCGCCGGAGGTCCCCGTGGTCAGACGACTGTCGCGGGTGCACCAGCGCTAACCACGCTGCAGTGCGCTGGTCATCGCCTCCACGGCGATGCGCGGCTTGACGTTGAGCTCGAGTGCCTCCCGGCAGGCGAGCACCGCGTCCAGCCGGCGCAGCAGTGACTCCGGAGTCCACCGGGCGGCCGCGGTGGTGGCGTCGGCACTGCGGTCGGGATGGGTCAGCGCCACCGGGGCGCCCCACGCGCTGGCCAGCGCGTCGCGGTAGAAGCCGGCGAGGTCGACCAGGGAACGGTCCAACGCGTCGCGCTGGGTACGGGTGGCTCGGGACTTCTGCCGGCGCTCGAGCTCGCGGATCGCGCCCTTGCTCCCGCGGGTCGCTGCGGCCGCTCCGCGGCCGGTACCTCCCGCGCCCAGCGCGGTCTCCAGCTCCGCGGTCTCCGCGGCATTGCGGGTCGTGGTGAGCCCGGTGGCCTCGGATTCGGCGGCCGCCACCAACTCGTCGGCCAGGGCGAAGACGTCACCCGCCGAGCGCAGCGCCAGCGGGATCCGCAGCACGCCCTCGCGCCGCTGCCGGGCGTCCGGGTCGGTGGCCAGCCGGCGGGCGCGCCCGACGTGCCCCCCGCAGACCGCGGCCGCCCACGCCGCCGTCTGCGGGTCGAGGCCGTCCCGGCGCTCCAGGACGGCGGCGATCGCGGCGGGCCCCGGGGTGCGCAGCGACACCACCCGGCAGCGCGAGCGCAGCGTGACCGCGACGTCGTCGGGGTGGTCAGAGGGGGCGCAGAGCAGGAACACGGTCCGCGGTGGTGGTTCCTCGAGGGCCTTGAGCAGGGCATTGGCCGCACCCTCGGTGAGACGGTCGGCGTCCTCCACGAGCAGCACCTGCCAGCGGCCGGTCGCGGGGAGCCGGGAGGCCCCGGTGACGAGGCTGCGCATCTCCGCAACGGAGATCGACAGGCCCTCGGGGATCACCTCGCGGACGTCGGCGTGGGTGCCGGCGAGCACCGTGTGGCAGCCGGGGCAGCTCCCGCAGCCCGGCTCGGGGGCGGTGCACTGCAACGCGGCGGCGAACGCCCGCGCCGCCACCGAGCGCCCACTACCCGGCGGGCCGGTGAACAACCACGCGTGCGTCATCGACGCCGCCGCGCCGGCGGCTGCGGCCAGCACCGCGACCGCGTCGTCCTGGCCGACCACGCCGTCCCAGACGGGCGTCATGTCCCGTCGTCACCGGGCCCGGGGCTCGGGTCGCACGCGGCCGTCCATCTGCCGCAGTGCAGCCAGCCCGACCAACGCGGCCATCACCCCGGCGCCGAGCAGCACCGGGCGGGTACCGTCCACGGTCACGGTCTCACCGAACACCGTCAAGGTGCGCTGCTGGACGAGCCCGACGACCAGCGGCACGAGCGCCAACGAGGCGAGCAGGTCGATCCGCACCACGGACTGGACGAATGCGATGGTGCGGCCCCGGTGGGAGTCGGCGACCTGCGAGCCGATGATGGTCAGCCCGGTGAGGAAGGCGATCCCCGCGCCGCAACCCACCAGCGACACCGCGAGCAGCGCAAACCACAGGTGCGGGGCCAGCGCCACCGGCACCAGCGCCAGGCCGGACGCGACGATGGCCAGCCCGAACAGCCGCTGGTGCCGGACCCACCGTGCGGCCTGCGGCGCCAGCGCCATCCCCACGCCGAGGCCGGTGAACATCGACGCGAACAGCAGACCGTAGGCGGCGTCACCACCTCCCAGGCTGACTGCGTAGAGCGCTGCGCAGGCGATGACGGCCCCGCCGGCCGCGAACGCGCCGACGATACCGAACACCAACCCACGCACCAGCGGCGTGCCACCGACGAAGGCGAAGCCGTCCCGCAGCATCGCCAGCACCCCGGGGGGCGGGCCCTGCGGGACGTCGGACCGGCCGGAGATCTCCGGGATCCGGGTGGCCACCACAAGCGCGCAGGTCGCGTAGGCCAGCCCATTGAGCGTCAGCGCGACGTACGCGGAGCTCGTCACGGTGGGCAGCAGGCTGATGTCACCGAGCGCGGGCCTGGCGGAGAGCACGCTGAACAGCGCCGACGCGGTGAGCACCGCGACGCCGTAGGTCATCACCAGGCTGAGCTGGTTGGCCGTCTCCACCTGGTCCGGGCGGCGCAACAGGTTCGGGACCGATGCGTCCTTGGCCGGAATCCAGAACATCGCGCACACCTCGATGAGGAAGGTGGCCACGAACAGCCAGGCGAGCGAGCCGACCAACGGGATCGACAGGAACAGCACGGCGCGCAGCACGTCACAAACGATCATGACGTGGCGGCGGTCCAGCTTGTCGGCCAGCACCCCGGCCAGTGGCCCGAGCAGCAGCGAGGGCAGCAGCTTGGTCGCTACCACCGCGCCGAGGGCGAAGCTCTGCGCCTGGTAGCCGCTGGTCAGCTGGGTGGCCAGCGCGGAAAGGGCGAGCAGGGACAGCCAGTCCCCCACCGCGCACACCGCAGTGACAGCCCAGAGCCGGCGGAACGCCTGAATGGCCAGCACCCCGCGGACCCGGTGCGCCGTCGAACCGGCGGCGCCAGACCCGGTGTCACCCCTGGCCGCTGGTTCCACTCGTCCCGCACCTCGTCGGACTCGTTCGCTGTGCGGCCCAGGATATCCAGCGGGACCGACGCGGGAGCGCATCGTCTCACGAGCGCGACGAAGCGGTGCGGCGGGCCGGCTTCTTCGGCGCCGGGCCCCTGGCGCGCTTGTCCGCGAGCAGTTCGGCGGCCCGCTCGTCGGTGAGGCTCTCCACCGCGTCACCCTTGCGCAACGAGGCGTTGACCCCCTCGCCGTCGGTCACGTACGGCCCGTACCGGCCGTCCTTGACGACCATCTGCTTGCCCGATGCCGGGTCGGTGCCCAGCTCGCGCAGCGGTGGCTTGACCGCGGCCTGCCGCCCTCGGCGCTTGGGCTCGGCGTAGATCGTGAGCGCCTCGTCCAGGGTGACGGTGAACAGCTGCTCCTCGTCGGCCAGCGATCGCGAGTCGGTGCCCCGCTTGAGGTAGGGACCGTAACGCCCGTTCTGCGCGGTGATCTCCTCCCCGGACTCCGGATCGATGCCGACCACGCGTGGCAGCGACAGCAGCCGCAGCGCGTCGGCGAGGGTGATCTCCGCCAACGACATCGACTTGAACAGCGAGCCGGTGCGGGGCTTGGGCCGCACCGGCTTCTTGATGCCCTTGGTCGCCCCCGTGGTGGCCCCCTTGGTCGGCGCAGCGGCGTCGGCGCCGTCCGGCTCCGGCAGCACCTCGGTGACGTAGGGGCCGTAGCGGCCCTCCTTGGCCACGATCTCGTGCCCGGACACCGGATCGGTGCCCAGCGAGCGACCCTCGACCGGGGTGGCGAAGAGCTGCTCGGCGATCTCCGGGGTGAGCTCGTCCGGCGGCAGGTCCTCGGGCAGGTTCGCCCGCTGCGAGGCACCGTGCACGATGCGCTCGAGGTAGGGGCCGTAACGCCCGACCCGGACGTGCACCTCGCGCCCCTCGACGTCGTCGAAGAGCCGGATCGAGTTGATCTCCCGGGCGTCGATCGCCTCCAGGTTGATCCCCACCAGCTTCTTCAGCCCGCCGGAGCGGGCCACCGACTGGCTGCTGCCCTGGTCGGCACCGAAGTAGAAGCCGGTGAGCCAGTCGGTGCGCTGCTGGGATCCGGCGGCGATGGCGTCGAGCTCGTCCTCCATGGCGGCGGTGAAGTCGTAGTCCACCAGGCGGCCGAAGTGCTGCTCCAGCAGCCCGACCACGGCGAAGGCCACCCAGGACGGCACCAGCGCGGACCCGCGCTTCCAGACGTAGCCGCGGTCCTGGATGGTGTTGATGATCGAGGCATAGGTGGACGGCCGGCCGATCCCCAGCTCCTCCAGGGCCTTGACCAGGCTGGCCTCGGTGTACCGGGCGGGCGGTGCGGTGGCATGTCCTTCGGGCACCAGTTCGGTGGCGGTCACGGCCTGGCCCTCGGTGAGCCTCGGCAGCCTGCGCTCGGCGTCGTCGGCCTCGCCGCCCGCCTCCTCGTCCACCGTCTCGACGTACGCCTTCAGGAAGCCGAGATGGGTGATCGTCCGACCGGACGCGGCGAAGGTGCACTCCTCACCCGTCGCCGCGGTCCCGGTGACCCGCACGCTCAGCGTGCTGCCGCGGGCATCGGTCATCTGGGAGGCAACGGTGCGCTGCCAGATCAGCTCGTACACCCGGAACTCGTCGCCGTCGAGCTCGCCGGCGACCTGGCCCGGAGTGCGGAACACCTCACCGGCGGGCCGGATCGCCTCGTGCGCCTCCTGGGCGTTCTTGACCTTGCGGGTGTACTGGCGCGGGGTCTCGTGGAGGTACTCGGCGCCGTAGAGCTCGCGGGCCTGGGTGCGGACCGCGTTGATCGCCGTCTCCGACAGCGTGGTGGAGTCGGTCCGCATGTAGGTGATGTAGCCGTTCTCGTAGAGCCGCTGCGCGGTGCGCATGGTCCGCTCCGCGGAGAACCGCAGCTTTCGGCCGCCCTCCTGCTGCAGTGTCGAGGTCATGAACGGCGGGTAGGGGCGCCGGGTGTAGGGCTTCTCCTCGACGCCGGACACCGTGAGCCGGACGTCGGTGAGGGCCTCGGCGAGCCGCCCGGCGTGCGCCTCGTCGACGACCAGGACGTCGTCGCGGCGCAGCTGCCCGTCCGGGCCGAAGTCACGCCCGGTGGCCACCTTGGCACCGTCGACGGCGACCAGGCGGGCCCCGAAACTGCGCGGTGTCGCTGCGTCCTGGGCCACCTCCGGCGTCGCCAGCGTGGCCGAGAGGTCCCAGAACGTGGCGGAGACGAACGCGATCCGTTCCCGCTCGCGCTGCACGATGATGCGGGTGGCGACCGACTGGACCCGGCCGGCCGAGAGCTTGGGCATCACCTTCTTCCACAGCACCGGTGAGACCTCGTAGCCGTAGAGGCGGTCAAGGATCCGGCGGGTCTCCTGCGCGTCGACGAGGTCCTGGTCGAGGTCACGGGGATCGGCCGCGGCCGCCTGGATCGCGCTCTCGGTGATCTCGTGGAACACCATCCGGCGCACCGGCACTCGAGGCTTCAGCGTCTCCAGCAGGTGCCAGGCGATCGCCTCACCCTCGCGGTCACCGTCCGTCGCGAGATAGAGCTCGTCGGCACCCTGGAGCGCACCCTTGAGCTCGGCGACGGTGCTCTTCTTGTCCGGGGTGACGATGTAGAGCGGCTCGAACGCGTTGTCGACGTCGACGCCGAGGCGCGCCCACGGCTCCCCCTTGAACTTGGCGGGGACGTCTGCGGCGCTGCGTGGCAGGTCCCGGATGTGGCCGCGGGAGGACTCCACCACGTAGTTCGCGCCGAGATAGGACGCCAGCTTGCGGGCCTTCGCCGGCGATTCGACGATCACCAGGCGGCGCACGGCACCGTTGGTGGGATTCGACGTCCCCGCGCGCGCGGGGGGACGTCCGGTGCTCGCGCGGGTACGTCCGGCCGCCATTTCGTCCGGACTCGCGCCCCTCTTCGACCCTGCCACGCTCGACCCGCCTCGCCGATGCCTGATCCGGCCGGTATCTCTACCCGACCGCTTGTCTCGATCCCGACTTGCCCCGACCTCACTCCGCCAGGTGCCCACGCTCGACGCTGACGGCCCCGGGGCCGCCAGCGTCGCATAATCTGTCCCGAATCTCCGAACCCAGGTTGAACCTACCCGGACCTGCCCGGGGCCGAACCGAGAAACCCGGGCGGAACGCCGAGGCGTCATCCCGCCGTGTCGGGCCCGATCTCCTGGCACGCCGGGGCCTGCTGCAGCGCCCGCGCCAGCTCGGGGTCGGTGCGCAGGGCGTCGAGCTCCGGCTGCAGCGAGGCGAGGTCGAAACCAGCCCGCTCGATCTCACTGAGCTGCTGCGCGAAGTCGGGTGCGGCAGGATCGAGAGCGGCGAGCCGCTCGCGCTGCCGCTGCACCGCCTCCAGCGAACCGCGGTAGAAGTCCAGTGCGGCCCGCTGGCGGCGCTGGCCCTCGGTGACGGCGGGTGCGCCGAGCCGCTCGAGGCGCTCGATCGAGCCCTGGTACGCGGGGGCCGCGGCATCGAGGTATCCGAGCAGGGCCTCCTTCTGCGCGGCGGCGTCGATCCGCGCCTGCGGGCTCGTCAGGCGGCTCACGGCCTCGTCCGCAGCGGTACCGATCCCCGAGCAGTAGGCATCGGCCCACTCGATGAGGCCGGCCGGGACTGATGCCGGGCGAGACGACTCTCCAGGGGGCCGCTCCGCCGGCGACGACTCCCCGCCGCCACACCCGGAGACGAGCACGCCGAGAATGGCCAGCGTGGCGAGCGAGCGAAGTCTGAGCATCAGGTGGTGACTTCGGCCGGAGTGTCCGCGATGGCGGTGGAGCGTCGCTTGGAGATCACCACCGCCAGCACGATGATCGCCGCTGCCACCACCGCGATCGCGATCCGGACCGGGTCGGAGGCGCCCGGACCGACCGAGAAGGCCACGATGGCCGGTGCGATGAGCACCGACACCAGGTTCATCACCTTGATCAGGGGGTTGATCGCCGGGCCCGCGGTGTCCTTGAACGGGTCACCGACGGTGTCACCGATGACGGTCGCCGCGTGGGCGGGGGAGCCCTTGCCGCCGTGGTTGCCGTCCTCGACCAGCTTCTTGGCGTTGTCCCAGGCCCCACCGGAGTTCGCCAGGAAGATCGCCATCAGGGTGCCGGTGGCGATGGCGCCGGCCAGGTAGCCGGCCAGCGGGCCCACGCCGAGGCCGAAGCCGACCGCGACCGGGGCG
The DNA here is from genome assembly GCA_035640155.1 of Pseudonocardiaceae bacterium. Classification (GTDB taxonomy): domain Bacteria; phylum Actinomycetota; class Actinomycetes; order Mycobacteriales; family Pseudonocardiaceae; genus JALYQB01. The sequence goes on along the minus strand of DASQWR010000127.1, from coordinate 13,825 downwards.
AGCACCGCGAGCAGACCCGGGGTGGCCAGCTCGCGCAGCGAGTCGCGGGTGCAGATGTCGACCACGCGGCCGTACGCCGGGCGGACGGTGCCGTCCATGATCCCGGGGTTGTCCCGGAACTGGCGGCGCACCTCGTAGACCACCGCACCGGCGGCCCGGGTCACCGCGTTGACCGCGAGGCCGGAGAACATGAACACCACGGCGGCGCCGATCGCCACGCCGACCAGCACGTTCGGCGCGGAGATGTCGAACAGGTCACCGAGGTCGAGGTTGGCCGCCTCGGACCGGATCGCGTCCCGGTAGGAGCCGAACAGCGCCGTCGCGGCGAGCACCGCGGTGGCGATGGCGATGCCCTTGGTGATCGCCTTGGTGGTGTTGCCCACCGCGTCGAGCTCGGTGAGGATGTCCACACCCTCGCCCTGCACGTCACCGGACATCTCGGCGATGCCCTGCGCGTTGTCGCTGACCGGGCCGAAGGTGTCCATCGCGACGATGACGCCGACGGTGGTCAGCAGGCCGGTCCCGGCGAGCGCGACCGCGAACAGCGCGACGGTGACCGAGCCGGAGAGCAGGAACGCACCGTAGACCGCGCCACCGATGACGAGCGCGGTGTAGACCGCGGACTCGAAGCCGATCGAGATGCCGGCGAGGATCACGGTCGCCGCACCGGTGAGCGAGCTCTCGCCGACGCCCTTGACGGGCTTGTTCTCGGTGCCGGTGAAGTAGCCGGTCAGCCAGAGGATGATCCCGGCCAGCACGATCCCGATGATCACAGCGACGGCGGCGACGAGCGCCGGGTTGCCGGCGAGCTGCGCGATCGGCACCCCGTCGACCTCGGTGACGCCGGTGAGACCGCTGAACTCGCTCGGAAGGTAGAGGAACGCCGCGATGGTGCACGCGACCGCGGAGATCATCGCCGAGATGTAGAAGGACCGGTTGATGGCCTGCAGACCCGGCTCTCCGGCACGGACCCGCGTCACGTAGACGCCGATGACCGCGGTCACCACGCCGATGGCGGGCACGATCAGCGGGTACAGCAGGCCCTGCAGGCCGAAGGCCGCGGTGCCCAGGATCAGCGCGGCGACCAGGGTCACGGCGTAGGACTCGAACAGGTCCGCGGCCATGCCTGCGCAGTCGCCGACATTGTCGCCCACGTTGTCGGCGATGGTGGCGGCGTTGCGCGGGTCGTCCTCGGGGATGCCAGCCTCGATCTTGCCCACCAGGTCACCACCGACGTCGGCGGCCTTGGTGAAGATGCCCCCACCGACTCGCATGAACATCGCGAGCAGCGCGGCGCCGAAGCCGAAGCCCTCCAGCACCCGGGGTGCTTGCCCGGTGTAGACCATGACCACCAGTGCGGCACCGAGGAGGCCGAGGCCGACGGTGGCCATGCCGACCACCCCGCCGGTGCGGAAGCCGATGCGCATCGCCTTCTCGCGACCGTTGGCGTCGTTGGCCGCCGCGGCCACCCGCATGTTCGCGCGGGTGGACAGCCACATGCCCAGGTAGCCGATGGACGCCGAGAACAGTGCACCGACGACGAAGAAGATCGACCGGCCGACCCGCTCGCCGAGGTCCTCCGCGGGTAGCGCGAACAGCACCACGAAGACGACGACGACGAACGGGGCGAGTGTCCTGAACTGGCGGTTCAGGTACGCCGAGGCGCCTTCCTGCACCGCCTTGCCGATGTCCTGCATCTTGGCGGTGCCCTCACCAGCAGCGAGCACCTCCCGCATCAGCACCGCACCGACGGCGAGCGCCGCGAGGGCGACCGCGGCCACCACGCCGACCACGGTGTAGTCGCCTACGCTCAGTTCGAGACCCTCTGCCACCCCTGGGGCGCCGCCTTGCGCGAGGATGAGCCGGGACATCAGTCCTCCTGGAGTTCAAGCACGTGCACCGTCCGCGGCGTGCTGGTGCGCGGGACGGCGCGACTGGGACGACTACGCCGCCCGAGCGGCTGCGTACTGAGAGCGCAGTCTAGGGGGAACCGGCCGGCGTAGCTCCCCGGGTGGGCCGACCGGGCGTGGCCGGAACATTCGGCGCTTTGCGAACGATGAACCAGGTGTGGCGGAACGTGCCGGCGCCCGGAGCTTTCGGGTCGTCGCGCTGCTGGTGGCTGTGGCGCTGTTGGTGGCCGTCCTCATCGGCGTCGAGGCGCCCTTCAGCAACGCGGAGCAGGACGACCCCGCGGCGCCCCAGTCCACATCCCAGGCCGACGCAGTGCCCGACCCCACGGAGTCGGAAGCCGGCCGTGATCGCGGGTCACCGGCTCCGCCCGCCGGGCTCGCGGCCGCGGCCGCCGCGGCGGGAGACGCCCTGGCGGCTGACACGCCGCGGGCGACGGTCGGGGTGGCCGTGCGTGACCGCCACACCGGCGAGACTGCGGTCGGAGCGGCCGGCGCCCGCCCGATGTACGCCGCGTCGCTGGTGAAGGTCGTCGTGGTGATCGACGTCCTGGAGCGCGGGCGCGCCGGGCTGCCGGTGCGCCCGCGGCACGTCGAGCTGATCCGGCGGGCGCTCGGGCCCAGCGACGACGAGGCGATGAACACCCTCTGGGTGCGTTTCGACGGCCCCGGCGCGGTGACCCGCGTCGCGGCCCGACTGGGCCTCACCGGGATGCGCCCGCCGAAGGACCCGTCGCAGTGGGGCGAGACGGTGCTCTCCGCCCGCGATGTCGTGCTGCTCTACGACCACGTGCTGTCCGGGATGCGCACCGAGGACCGCAAGCTGATCATCGGAGCGCTCGCGGCCGCTCCCCCCGTCGCCGCCGACGGCTTCGACCAGGCGTTCGGCCTGCTCGCGGGCGCTGCGCCGGCAGCCTCCAAGCAGGGGTGGATGTGCTGCGTGCAGGGGCAGGTCACCCTGCACAGCACGGGCATCCCGGACCCGGATCGCCGTTTCGTGGTGGCCGTGCTGTCCAGCCAACCCCGCGGGGTGGGCTACGGCGATGCCCGGACGACGGTCAACGCCGTCGCTGACGCGGTCCGCGCCCCGCTGGCATGATCCCACTGGCCTGACCCCGCGTCCGTTACCGTGCGGGAAACGGACTGACCCGGGAGGCGGGACACGGGTGCACGGCGGTGCAGCGCGCGGCGAGGCGCTGCTGGCACGGCTGCTCGCCGGCGTGCCCGCGGGCGAGTCACCCCTGATCCGCACCGAGACGCAGCCGGCGCGGGCGGGCCTCACCGTCGACTGGCCGCAGTGGTCGCCCCAGGTGCTGCGATCGGGGCTCGAGCGGCGCGGGGTGGCCCGGCCGTGGGCGCATCAGGGCCGCGCAGCGGATCTCGCCCACCGCGGGCAGCACGTGGTGATCGCGACGGGCACCGCGTCGGGCAAGTCACTGGCCTACCAGCTGCCGGTGCTCAGCCGGCTGCTGTCGGACCCCCGGGCGACGGCGCTCTACCTCTCGCCCACCAAGGCACTGGGCGCCGACCAGCTGCGCGCTGTCACCGCGCTCGACCTGCCCGGGGTCCGCCCCGCGGGCTACGACGGTGACACGCCGCTGGCGGAGCGGGACTGGGTGCGCTCCCACGCCCGGTGGGTCTTCACCAACCCGGACATGCTGCACCGCGGAGTGCTCGCGCGGCACGGGCGCTGGGCCGCGTTCCTGCGCCGGCTCAGCTACGTCGTCGTCGACGAGTGCCATGCCTACCGCGGCGTCTTCGGCTCGCACGTCGCGCTGCTGCTGCGCAGGCTGCGGCGGGTCGCGGCCCGCTATGGAGCCGCTCCCACGGTGATCTGCGCCTCCGCGACGGTCGCGGACCCGGTGCCGTCGGCCCGTCGGCTGTCCGGCCTGGACTGCACTCCGGTGACCGAGGACGGCTCACCGCGCGGGGAGCGCACCGTAGCGCTGTGGGAGCCACCGCTGCTCGACGAGCTCGTCGGGGAGAACGGTGCCCCGGTGCGCCGCTCCGCCGGATCGGAGGCGGCCCGGATGCTCGCCGACCTGGTGGTGGAGGGGGCCAGGACCCTGGTGTTCGTCCGATCCCGCCGCGGTGCGGAGCTGACCGCGTTGGGCGCCCGGCGGGTGCTGTCGGATGTGGACGCTGCGCTGGGGCAGCGGGTGGCGGCGTACCGGGCGGGGTACCTGCCGGAGGAGCGCCGGGCGCTGGAGGCCGCGCTGGACTGCGGTGAGCTGCTCGGGGTGGCGTCCACGAATGCGTTGGAGCTCGGCGTGGACATCGCCGGGCTGGACGCCGTCGTGGTGGCCGGCTATCCGGGCACCCGCGCGTCGTTCTGGCAGCAGGCCGGCCGGGCCGGACGCGCCGGTGAGGGCGCCCTCGTGGTGTTCGTCGCCCGCGACGACCCGCTGGACACCTACCTCGTGCATCACGGCGACGCGCTGCTCGGTGCCGCGGTGGAGGCCACCGTGCTGGACCCGACCAACCCGTACGTGCTGCGCCCGCAGCTGGCGTGCGCGGCGGCCGAGCTGCCGCTGACCGAGGACTGCGTCACCGAGCTCGGCGGCGCCCCGGCCCGGGCGGTGCTCGACGAGCTGGTGGCCGACGGCGCGCTGCGGCGCCGGCCCGCCGGGTGGTACTGGTCCGCGCCCCGCCGGCTGCCGCACGCCGAGGTCGACATCCGCGGCTCCGAGGGCCAGCAGGTGGCGGTGGTGGAGGCCGAGACGGGGCGGCTGCTGGGCACCGTCGACCCGGCGTCGGCACCACGCACGGTGCACCCCGGCGCGCTGCACCTGCACCGCGGGGACCCGTTCGTGGTCGACGAGCTGGACCTCGATGCCGGGGTGGCGCTGGTGCACGCCGAGGATCCGGAGTGGAGCACCTCGGCGCGGTCCGTCACCGACATCTCGGTGGTGCGCACCTCCGCGTCGCGGCGCAGCGGCGGGGTGTCGGTGTCGCTCGGCGAGGTGGAAGTGACGTCCCAGGTGGTCGGCTACCTCCGCCGGCTGCCGTCCGGGCAGGTCCTCGACGCCGTCCCCCTCGACCTGCCCGCAGCCACGCTGCGCACCCGGGCGGTCTGGTACACCGTCGCCGGGGAGCTGCTGGCTCGGGCCGGCCTCGACCCGGCCGACCTGCCCGGCGCGCTGCACGCTGCGGAGCATGCCGCGATCGGGCTGCTGCCCCTGGTGGCGACGTGCGACCGCTGGGACATCGGTGGGGTGTCCACCGCGCTGCACCCGGACACCGGTGAGCCCACCGTGTTCGTGCACGACGGCCACCCCGGCGGTGCGGGCTTCGCCGACCGGGCGCACACGGCGCTGCTGCCGTGGCTCACCGCGACCCGGGACGCGATCGCAGCCTGCGACTGCCCAACCGGCTGCCCGTCGTGCGTGCAGTCCCCGAAGTGCGGCAACGGCAACGACCCGTTGGACAAGGCCGGAGCGGTCGTGGTGCTCGACGCGGTACTCGCAGCGCTGGACACCCGCGCTGTGGAGCCCACCCCCGTGGACCCTGTGGAGCCCGTCTCTGTGGAGCCCGTCTCTGTGGAGCCGGCCTCAGGGGAGCACGTCTCAGCGACGGCCCGCGGGGGCAAGCGGCCCTGAGTCATCGATCGCTGCGGGGTCACCGGTGGCGGCGAGCACAGCGTCGGCCATATCGTGCAACCGCGGCAGCTGCCAGCCGCACACGTCTGGCTTCACCCGCCAGTGCACCACCCCCGGCAGGCACGGCGACGGCGGCAGCGGCACCCAGCTGCCGTCGGTGTGCAGCGCCACGTCAGGGTGGTCGACCAGGGCGGGGTGCAGCACGCCGCCGCTTGCGATCGGGAAGATCCACCGCCCGGCCGGGGTGGCCGCGATGGGCACCGGCAGGCCCGCGACGCGCAGCCCGATGGCGGTGCCGCGACCGACGTCGGCCGGCAGGTCCAGCGCGTCGACCCCGAGACCGGTGGCCAGCAGCACGCTGAACGGGTGGCCGGCCCAGAGCCGGGCCACCTCCTCCGGCCCGCCACCCGCGAGCTCGGCGAAGTGCGGGTGCACGGGCACCGGACCGCTCACGCCGGCCGGCTGCCGGCTAGCGCCACGCCCCACCCAGCTCGCCCCGGACGGGTAGGTGCCGGGCACCACCGGCCAGCCATGGCAGGCGAAGCCGATCGCCTCGGCCCTCAGCTCGGTCCGGAACGCGTCTCGCCAGGTGTCGGTCCAGTCCATCATCGTCTCCATCGGTGTGATGCGGCTCGCATCTCACTCAACGACTGTCCGGCCCGGGAGACCAGTGGCGTACGGGGGTGCTCGCCCGCCGGGCGGATTGCTGCGGCGAACGAGCATCACCACCGCAGCCGCGCCGAATTCATGATCTGATCGGGAACGGCTCCGGCCAGATGCTGCACGGTGCGCGCGGTTGCTTCGCTCGTCGCGCACCGCCGACCGCTCGTCGCAGTCCCAGTGCCGCTCGCTACACCGTCCACCGGCTGCCCTGGAAGGTGTCCGGGAACAGTTGCACCAGATCCGGCAGAGCAGCACGTCCCGGGCCGCGCCGGGGTCGCTGCGCAGTGTCGCCTGCCACTCATGCCCGCCGTAGCGTGACTTGCGCTCGTCGGCCGGCGAGTAGCTGACAAAGCTTGACAAAGATGTCGACCGGAGTCTCCGCACCCGGGGGAGATTTCCTGGTGCCCCCGCCCGGGGCGTTGTCGCTCCTCATGGGCATCAGTACGACGTGGGCGGCGGGTCCGGCCGCGCTGCTGGGTGGAGGCGTCACGGCCGCGAGGTGCCGGCCCTTTGGCGGTGCCGTCCGAGCACCCAGAGGCCGGCGGCGATGGCGATCACGATGGCGAACACCACGAGACCACTCGGCGCTCCTACATCCAGCGAGCCTGCCACTGAATAGAGCAGCGCGCCGGGCAGCGACCCGGCGGCCGCCGCCATAGCGGTGCGAACCAGTCCGAGGCAGGACGCCCCAGCGACCACCGCGACTGTCTCGGCGAGGAGGGGCACCGGACGGGTGGCGGTCACGGCCAGCAACCCCCATCGACGTATGAGAAGGTCGGCCCGGTCCCGCTCCGCATCCGAGCAGACCGATCGCAGCAGCGGCGGACCGCCGACCCGCCCCAGGCCATAGCCGGCCAGCGCAGTGCCCACCCCGCCCAGCAGCGACAAAGCCGTGCCGATGGCAACCCCGAAAAGCGCCCCCTGGATGATCATCACCATGCTGGACGGAACCGGGAGCACGACGTCTGCCACCAGCAGTCCGACTCCCGCGACCCCGGCGAGCACAACACCGCCCGACCACCACGACGCAAGGCCGTCGAGCGGCGACACGGAGAACGCCTCGGCCACGACGAACACGGCCAGGAACGCCAGCCAGCACCCGACGACGAGGAGGAGAAAACGGGTCAGCGAGCCACCGCTGCCGCGCGGCTCCCTCACCACGCCTAGCTCGGATGGGGTCACGACCGCTCGCGCTTGTCGAACGGCTCACCCACCGGCACGCCCGGGAGCCGGTTGCGGGCCGCTGGCTCGGTCGTCTCGTACCCGCTGTCGAGCCCATCCGCCACGAGGCCCTCTGTCGGCGAAGAGGCAGCGAGCGCAAGGTCACAGAAGCGGTGCAGAAGCTCGCGCTTGCCGCGCGACAGGTCTCGCGTGACAGGCATGTACCTTCGGCTTTCGACCAGTTCGACCGCTGTGACCTCCTTGAGGCGACGCGCGAACGTCCGGACCGCATCTACATCGGAGAGGTCGATGATGACGCTCATGCGCGGGGCGATCGCGTCGTAGCTCGCAAGGATGTTCGAGTAGACGAACTCCCAGGTCAGCGCCTCGTCGGGGGTGGCGGCTTCCAGCGCGTCATCAAAGGGAAGTGTGCGCACGCTGCTGAACTGGTCGGTGTCGATCCTGAGCCCTGGGGGTGGGACTGGAGCGGCATCGCCGGCGAAGGCGATGAAGCGGACGTGACGGTACCCTGCCTCGTCGCCGCGGACCACCAGCTCGGACGTCCCGTCGGCGGCCATCGGGAGCACGGTCATCTCCCTGGTGAAGCTCATTTCTGCGTCGTACCACGCGGCGAGGATCGACAGCGGCCGTACCGGAACCTCGCCACGTTCGCGCGCCTGGATCACCAGCGCGCGCGGCTCGTCCTGGTCGAGATAGACGTTGCAGTCGTCGCAGAACGCCGAGAGCTCCCGCTCGGCGAGGAACACGGTGCGCCCGGCGGGGGTCTCGACGCTCAAGGAGAGCGCACCATCGATCGGCAGGGACGCGACGGCCGGATGCGCGCTGATGTCGACGTCCACGATACCGGCACGCGCTTCGTAGGCGGCGCGGTCATAGGCCGAGGGTTCGATCCGGGCGATCTCGATACTGTCTGCGTTATTTGTCACGGACACCGTGATGGCGCCGAAGTCAGCCTTCTCGACGTCTGCGTCCAGCTCTGGAATGGTGTTCGAGAAGTCCAGAGAGAGGATGTTTGCGTCCGGATGGAACTCTGCGGCGGCGGGGCCGGCGCGCGCAGGTCGGCCACCGGCGTTATGCACCGGAGCCGGGTTCTGGCCGAACAGCAGGCGACCTCCGGGGACGGCTTCGCTGTCGCCGTCGAGCCACATGCCCACCGCTCCTACCACCAAACTGTAGGCCGGGTTGGAGACCGGCTTTCCCTGCTCGTGCAGCCGCTGCAGGTCCGCGATCGTGGGGGCGGGCTCCAGGGGATTTCTCAGACCGTTCTGGAAATATTGAGTGCGGTAAGTGGAAAGGCGCACCATCAGCCCTCGAGCTCGTGGATCGCGCAGGGCGTCCGCAAGAGGCGCGAGGAGCGCGGACTCCTCGGCGCGCACGATCTCCACGTCCGTTGCGGGGAACACCGCCTGCCACGCGGCGGAGGCGCCACCGGCAATGGGGAGCCGGGTGAGGTTCCGGCCGAAGTTCAACCAGCGGGAACTCATCCGCCGCTGGGGGCGCGCCTGCAGATGGGGGAGGCCCGGAATTCCGAGGGAGAGCTCGTCGAAGAAGATCTGTGAGCAAAGCCCGGTCGGGTCGATGTCGACCAGCTTGCCAACCAGCTCCACGGGTGCGTCGATGAGCGGGTCGTCGTGGACGTCCCCGTGACGGGGGGCTGTCGCCCCACCGGTCACCCGCGTCTGTTCGAGAGCGCAGATATGCGTGCCGAAATAGTTCCAGTCGCCGCGCTGCGCTGTACTGGCGATCATTCGCTGCCGGAAGCAGGTCACCGTCTCGCCCGGCGCAAGCCTCGCGCGCGCGGTGATACCATCGTAATTGTCCGGGTCGTTGTTCGACACGATTGGGTCCCACGACATCATGCCGTGAAAGTACAGTCGCGGGAACGACAGCACGCTCATGGTTGGTCCTCACGGTCGCTCGCCTGCTCCTCGATGAATGCCTCCGCGGCCGCTATCGAACTGAGGACGCGCTGGCGGATGGCTTCTTCGGTCTCGCTCGCGGCGCTGAGGGCGTCGATCTGCGCCCGCGCGGAGGCGACCAGCTCCCAATGGTAGTCCCAGCGGTCGCCTGTAAGATCTGGAAAGGCGAGCGAGTAGGGCAGCTCAAACGGTGCCCCGGCACGACCGCTGCCGTTCTCGGTTCGCGGCAGTGCGGTGAGCAGACCACCCACGTCGGAGAGCACGAGCATTTCGGCGAACGCCCGAAGGCTGAGACCGGAACTCGCCGGGTCGCGCGTGCGACTGAGCAGCGCGTGCTGGAGCCAGGTGAGTAGCATCCGGTAATGCTGGTTGAAGACCGATGCCCATACTGCGGCGTGCGGGTGAGTGATCCGCCCCCCGGCGAGATCCAAGTCGTCGGATCCAGAATCTGTGGACGTGTTCGGGTGAGTCGAAACGTTGAGCGACGGGGCGCCCTCATCGGCGGCAGGCCAGGCGTCGAAGATGCCTACGAATACAAGAAAATGCGAGCGGGGCACGTTCTCCTCGCCCTCGCCCTGGCTGGCGATGTCGGCGAGCAGCGAGAGTGCCTCGTCGCGATTGCGCACGCTGCGGAGGTACAGTGGTCCGCGTCCGACGTCGGCGCGGTATCGCGCCGGAAGCGCCTGGATGCCGTCTGCGGTGTCGGGACGGAACAGCCCGTTTGGCAGCTTCTGTTCGTCGGCAAATAGTGTCGTCAGCCGATTGTAGAGGGCGCCCACGCGGTTCACGGGTTGGCCGTTCCCGTTGCCGGTCGCGAGGCGAAGGACTTCCTCGATAAGGCTGGGATCCACGTCCGGCTCGGCTGGCATTTCAGCGGCGATGTAGTGGGCGAGGGACGTGCGGCTGAGCGGTTCAAGTCGGAAAGGAAAGGGATAGAAGTCAGTGCGAAACGGGAAGTCTTCTCGATCGAAGTTCAGCGGGCCGCCGATAAAGCGTAGCAGGTTCTGAACTGAGGCGAAGTGTGCCATCTCTTCACGTGCGATCTGGAGAATGTCGCGACGCCAGCGTTGGACGACGGCGGGTCCGTCTAGCGGGAGCGACCAGGCCGCATAAAGGTACTGCGCCATCAGCACGTGTTCGATCTCGGCCGCGGTGTGCAGCAGGAAGATCGCCTCGTCGCGCGGAGACATCGACGGGACGACCTCGAGTGTCGACTGCTCGCCCGCCGCAGCGGAGACAGCCATCGTGCGTGACACTGCCGGACGGCCACCGCGGAACAGCACGTTGACACGATGTCTCATACGAAGCGATTATCCTGTCACCAGGCAGTGCAGGCCAGCACCTAACCAGGCGTGTTTCGCATGGTAATGATCACGGACATTCCAGACGACTGGCCACCCAGATCCCCCACACGCCGAATCGCAGAGCTGCAGCGGCAGCGAGGTCCCCACGTCCCACTGCCCGGGCCACAGCGCGTGAACCTGGAACGGCGCGACGACCACAACAATCACGAGTGCCCAGTGCGAGGCACCGTGAGCCACGAACACCTCTAGACCTCGACACGGGTGGTGCGCCGGTGGCTACACTGTCCACCGGCTGCCCCGGAAGGTGTCCTGCACCATGACGCCCGCGGCGTTCAGCCGGCCGCGCAGCGCGTCGGCCAGCGCGAAGTCCCCGTGCTGCCGGGCCGCGTCGCGCCACTCCAGCAGCACCTCCACCAGCGGGGCGAGCCGCTCGCGGGGGTCGGCCAGACCGCTCTCGGCGGCCCGCGCCAGCTCGAGCACCATGCCCCGCAGGGTGTGCCGGGCGTAGTCCTCGTCACCGGACTGCAACGTGTCCGCGGACCAGTCGTGCAGCGCCTGCTCGAGCCCGAGCACCGCGGATCCGGCGACGTCGGCGTCTCCGGCCGCGAGCGCCGTGTCGAAAGTGGCTCGGGCCCGGTCCGCCGCCGCACGCACCGAGGGCGGCACTTCGGCCTCGACGGGTGGCGCTGCGACCGGCGCGCTCGGCTCGCGGTCCTGGCCCGCGTCCCGCTCTCCAGCCAGTTCCCCAGCCAGCTCCGCGATCGGCACCACCGCGCCGGCGGGCAACATCCGGGACACCCCGTCGACCCGGGTGGTCACGGTGCCGCGACCCAGTACGGACGCCGTGCCCGCCGCGAGGTCGAGCACCAGCGCGGTGTGCTCGTCCACGCCGAGCACGTGCGCGTCCGCCGGCAGCTCGGGCTCCAGCAGCCGCAGCCGCCGCTCGCCGAGATAGCAGAACCGGGTGGAGTGGGTGCCCCCCTCGGTGTTGTCGTAGTGCGGGATGACCGCGGCGCAGAGCCCGGTCAGCTCGCGCAGCACGTCCATCGCGGGTACCCAGGACGGGACGGCGCCGCTCTTATAGATCTCGTACACCGGGACGGCGACCACCCCGAGGGTGAGGGCGGCGGCGCTGGCGAAGGTGATCGTGCCCCCGTTGCGCGCGAGCGAGACCAGCGCCTGCGTCATGCCGCTGCCCTGCCACACCCGTAGCGCGTAGGTGGGGCTGCCCGGTCCGGCGAACACCGAGCGGGCTCGGCGGATCGACGCGAGGACCCGGTCGAGCTCCGCGCCGTCCAGAGGCTCGCGCCAGGTGAGCGGGGTGACGGGGCGGACCACGTTGCGGGCGAAGTACTCGACGGCTCGTTGCGTGATGGAGTCGGCGTTCTCCTGGAAGCCGTAGGGGGTGTCGAGCAACAAGGCCGGGCCCTCGCCCGCGGCGCGCAGCACCGAGCGGTGCACCTCGACCATGGTTGGTGCGGTCTCCCCCGAACCCATGATCACCAGGCGTCCGGGGCGGGACCCGCTCACGTCAACTCTCCGATCGCCTCGGCCACCCGGTTCGGGTGCTGGGCGTGCAGGTCGTGGTCGCCGCCGGGGAACTCCTCCAGCCGGCTAACGTCCGGAAGGCTGCGCACAGCCTCGTCCGCAAGTTCGGTCCGGCTGCCGTCAGTGCTGGTCGCGGCCAGCAGGATGCAACGGCAGCGCACCCGCCGGTAGAGCTCGCGGGGTTGGTGCGCGAGCAGGCTGGCCACGACGGCGTGATGGCGCTCCCGGCTCAGCCACGGCCGTACCGTGCCGTCGGCGAGCTGCTCGAAGTTGGCCAGGGTGGCGTCGACCGCCTCGGGGGACCAGTGCGGATGGACCTGCGCGAGCCGCTCCCGCAACCGAGCCACCGGCAACCCGGTCAACCGCGGCGGGGCGAGCACCTGCCATGCCGCTTCGAGGTCGTCGAAACGGTTACCGAGGTGCAGCCAGCCACCGTCCACCAGCACCAGCCCGTGCACCAGGTCCGGCCGGTCCGCCGCCAGTTGCAGCACCACGTTGCCGCCCCAGGACTGACCGGCCACCACCGGTGCCGTCCAGCCTTCGGGCGTGCTCTCGGTCCAGCCTTCTGGCGTGCGCGAGCAGAGCGCTGCGAGATCAGCGGCGGCGGTGCGCGTGGGGTCCGTGCTGCCGTCGGCCACCCCGGCGTCAGCCACCCTGGCGGAACTGCCGTGGCCGCGCAGGTCGACGGCGAGCACCGGGTGCCCGGCCTCGGCCAGCCGGGCGGCGACCAGGTCCCACAGCCGGGCGTTGGAGGACAGGCCGTGCACCAGGAGCACCGGCCGGCCCGCGGCGCCGGACCATCGGCGGACCCCGAGCCGGACTGCGCCGGCATCCACGCTGGTCGTCTCCGGCATGACCGTCGGCAGGCTCACATGACGGGAGCCTACGGGCCGGAGGTCAGAGCAGATCGACTTCGAGGTCGGGGGCAACGCGGTGAAGTCGGCCGGGGTCGGCGGTCAGCGCGGGCCAACCTCGCTGCCGGGCCACGTGCACGACATGGCCGGCCAGTGCGTCGAACACGCCGGCCGCCCCGAGCAGCTGGTCCACCTGGGCCGCGGCCGCCGCGTCGAGCTCACCGAGCACCACCGACGGGTGGCCGAGCACCTCGGCGAGCTCCGGCCCGGCGTCCGGCCGAACCGCGCGCACCTCGGCCAGCGCGAGCGTGGGCAGGTACAGCGCAATGCCCATGCTGTTCGCGGTGGCGAACCAGGCCACCGCAGCCAGGTGACCTCGGATCAGCACGGCTAGTGCCGAGGGGTCGAGTACCTTCCCACCGATCACGCTGAGCCGACGGGGTACCGGCGACGGATCTCCTCGTCTCCGGGCCACGGCTGACCGCACGAGGCGTAGACACGGCGGTAGTCCTCGATCGACGGGGCACCGTGCCGGGCCACCATCCGCGCCACGATCGCCCGCCCACGCTCGTCCGCGCTGGCGTCGGGCCCTGCGAGCGCCGGCAGGACACCGTGGACTTGGTGGACTTGCTGCCGCGTCACGCCGGTCACGATAACCGATGCTCCTATGGGCCGATCCCGCGGCCCCTTCACTCGTCCGGGTCAATCTGACGGTGTAAACCCGGACCTGACGCTCGCGGTAGCTCATCTGCAGCATGGCGCCGCCGGTCTCGGTGATCCAGTATTCCCCAAGTACCGGCTGCCCGCTGGGGGCCTTGGTCCCCGTACTGGGGCGACGAGCGGGCGGTC
>DASQWR010000126.1:0-3454 GCA_035640155.1 Pseudonocardiaceae bacterium | reverse complement strand
GCCCGCGCCCGGTACGGTGTTCCGGACCCTGGGACTGCTGCCCGATGGCGCCTCAGGACCCGGCGTGTCCACGGTGGGTGCCGCAGGCGGTGGCGGTGGCACTGGCCGGGGCGGACTCGACGTTTCGGTGGCGGCCACCGGGCCGTCGCCCCGCACGCCGGCGCTGCCGGGCACGGTCGAGGGCGCGCCGGGCCCTGACATCTTCGCGACCGCCAAGAGACCGGCCACGGTCACAGCGAGCAGGATGACCCGGAACCGGCGCCGGCGCTGGACTGCAGGTCCTCCATGGGCAGCGAGCACCGCTTCCACACCGACGCCCCCAGACTTGCCAAGCCGGTGTGTGGTCTTCTCGAGTCCGGGCATCCGCCGCCTTCCGCCGGTCAGGTCCCGGTCCAACCGAGCCTTCCGGGGCATCTTCCGCCGGCACAATAGGACCGCCGGGTTGCAACGTTACCGCCTGGGCGGTCTTCCCGCTCACTGGCTGCAACGTCTCTACCGGTGGTGTGTGCCAGGGGCGGGGCGAACCGCCGACCTTCCGATTCAAGATCGACTACTCGGGTTACGTCCGGGTACTTCTCGGCATCGCCTGCGGTCTGCGCCGATGCCGCGCGGGACCTCCGGCCGGTTTCGGTCACTGGTGGTCGTTTTCTGGTGGATCATGGGGGTAAACCGGGGATCGGCAAGTAGGCGGCCCGCGACTGAAACGTCTGCCTGGCTCCGGTGGCGACGGTGTGCCACGACATGTCACTCTCGAACTTGTGTTCGATTCCGTACCGCTGGGGTGCGTCAGACTTTGTGGCAGGGGTCCGAAGTTGACCGGTCACGAAGGGTGTCTGGGTGATCCCTTACATACACGGCCTGTGATCCGGCGGGGGTATCACAATTGCCTCGGAACACAGCGCCACGAGATCCTTGGGCGGCCCGAAGCCCGCGCCGATCCGACGTCGGGCACTCAGCGCCTGGTCTCGTACCTGGTCAGGACCACGCCGTCGGGAAACGTCCGGGTCTCCACCAGGGTCAGGTTCACCCAGTTGTCCAGGGCCGTAAAGAACGGCGTGCCGCTGCCCACCAAGACCGGTGCGGTGGCCAGCACGTACTCGTCGATCAGCCCGGCCCGCATCGCCGCTGCGGCGAGTGTGGCGCCGCCGATGTCAATGGGGCCGCCATCCTCGGCCTTGAGCCGGGTGATCTCGGTGACCGCGTCGCCGGTGACCAGGCGGGTGTTCCAGTCGACCGTGCTGATCGTGGAGGAGAACACCACCTTCGGCATATCCTGCCAGCGGCGGGCGAACTCGATCTCCGCCGGTGTGGCGCCGGGCTGCTGGTCGGCGGTCGGCCAGTGGGAACTCATCGTCTCCCACAGTTTGCGCCCGTACAGCGCCAGGCCCGTCGCCCCCACCCGGTCGGACCACCACTGGAACAGCTCGTCGCTCGGCACGCTCCAGCCGAGGTCGTCGCCGGGCGCGGCGATGTAGCCGTCCAGGGTCAGGTTCATGCCAAAGGTCAGTTTCCGCATGGCGTCAGCCTCCCGTGAGTCGGTATTCGGCGTACAGACCAGCACGGCGCGGAAAAATCATCGGCCAGGCCACACCGAGGGCCGGTTGACCACCACGCCAAGCGGATGCTGCGTACGGAACGGAACCCCCTACGTACACCCGACACCGGGGCGCCCGGACCGCCATCACCTTGACCAGCGGTGTTGCAGATACCCCATACGGTGAAAATCTCACTAGCCGGGGCCCAAACGTACATGTACTGAGCCCCAGCTAAATCAAGATCAAACCCTGCCAACTCCTTGACGCATGACACCGCCGAAGCTACGGGGGCCTCGCCCGGTCTGGATCGACCTCGCGTGCGTGGTGGACGACGCTCGGAGCCGGCCGACGCGCTACAACCCTCGGGGCTACGACATGTCAGTCATCGTGCCCGGCTCGGAGCTCGCGCGACTGCCGACCGCGCACGGCCGCCAGGTGGTCGTCGTCGTGTGCAGCCTGGTCCGCGGTGACCGCAAGCCCCCCGGTGTCCGTGTGACGCTGCTCGTGCCGGCGCGGGCCGTCTCGCCGCGCCAGGACCAGGCACCGCGGGACCACGATCGACCTCGCTGAGAACCGGCGGCCGGCCGCCGACCCGCACCCCGACGCATCGTCAACCGCCCCCCTCCCCGTCGTCCTGGCCGCCTCAACGGTCGGGGTGACCGGGTCAAGCCTGAAACACAGCACAGCCGGCCCCGCCCAACAGGACCCGCTACCTCGGTGGGATCGCCGCGTCGGTGGAGTGCTGGGGCGGGGCCGGCTGTGCTGTGCGCGAAGCGGGCTTGATGCGGGCGCCCCGACCCTTGATCATGTGGCGAGGACGGGGAGGGATCACCAGCTGGCGGGCCGCCGACCTCGTCTCGGCTATGGCTTCTGTTGCGTCATCAACGACTGGCAGCCTCTGCCCGTGCCGGCGCGCCGAGCGGAGCGGAGCGAGAGCGAGGGCGCGCCCGTTCAGGCCGGGCAGCCCGGCCCGTCAGGGCCGGCTTGAAGACGTAGAGAAAGTCCTCACTAGTGTAGTGTCTCACCTTTGACTTTCCACTTGTTCGAGGGCGACTCGTCCGCGCGGGGGTAGGCGAGGACGATCCGGGAGGAACCCGAACACGACGAGCACCAGCAGCAGGCTCGGCCAGGACACGACGGCGTCGATCAGCTCGGCCATCACGCGAACCGCCACCGCAGATCGGCGAAGCGGGCATCGTGGCGGGCTTGCTGGAGGACCCACCGAGGGCCAGTCGGCCTTGGTCGGTCAGTTGGTAGTAGCGCCGCGGTGGGCGTTTCTCGCGCAGGGTGGTCGGGTCCTCCCACCCGTCCTGCACCCAGCCCTCGTCGAGCATGCGGGTCAGCATCGGGTAGAGCACGCCGGAGCGGACACCGGAGCGCTTGGACAGCTCATAGCCCCAGTGTCGACCGGTGGGGTCGTCTAGCAGGGCCATCGCCACCTGGACCAGAGGGCGCGTCTTCCGCATGAGCCGTATCCTACATAGGTACGTACTGGTGTCCACGCAGCTGCTCGCCGCCCGTCCCCATCGCCCGGCCCCCCGGGCGTTCGTCACTTATCGTGTTTCTCACAGCACTCCGAGTGCCCGTCCGGGTGGTAACGCGCCTTCAGTCCAACTTAGCGGGGCGCGAGCGTCGTCTACGGCCCGACGACTGGCGGTGCCTAGGCCGTCTCAGTGCTTGACCAAGTACGAGGAGTGACAGTGACGAGCACCACGGCACTCTGATGGGCGAACCACTTAGGCCAAATGGGCCAGACCGGGTGGAGGGGTGTCTCATTGTCCAGCAATCGCGGCCCCGGACAGCTTGGGGTCAACCGGTCAGTGCACCATCAGGATACGATCTTGGTGGTGTGACTGATACGGAGGTTTTGGTGCGAGGTCAGGAATTGCTTGCCGTGGAGCGAGAACAGATTATGATCG
>DASQWR010000125.1:0-2545 GCA_035640155.1 Pseudonocardiaceae bacterium | reverse complement strand
GCTGGTCAGGGGGCTTGCTGGTCAGTCGCCAGCCGGGCCAGGCAGCCCCGTCGTACGCTGTGCCCTCCAAGCACCGACGAACGGCGACTAGCATGGGCTTCGGACACGCTGACAAGCTCGCTGCGATCACGGCCGCTGCTCTAGCGGCGGGCAGCGGGAAGCCCGTGCCCCCGATCGACCCCGCGCTGTACCGCCGTGAGGACGTGCGCCGGATCTTGGCCGAGCGTGACATCGCCGCGCTGTACCGGGTGCTCAGGGAGGACGCTGGGGTCACCCAGCGGACGATCGCGGAGCTGACCGGCATGGCACAGTCCGAGGTCTCCGAGATCCTTGCGGGTCGACAGGTCAGGGCCTACGACGTGCTGGTGCGCATCGCCGAAGGCTTGGGCATCCCCCGCGAACTCATGGGGCTCGGCTACGACGAGCCCAACGCCTACGGTGGAGATGAGGGTGTAACTGGCCCCCCGGAGGGGGTGACTGACGAGATGCTGCGCAGGCACTTCGTCGCAGGGTTGGCCGCTGCCGCCTTCGGCCGACCGCTGCTCGCCGGGCTGCTGGACCCACCCCCGCCTCCGGGTGACATTCCACTGCCCTCCCGGCTGAGCCTGGACGATGTGACCGAACTCAGAGCGGGAACTGAGCAGTTGCGGTCCCTGGCACGGCGATACGGTGGGCAAGCCGACATCGTGGACGCCGTAGCGAACCGGTCCATGCGCCTGTTGTCGGTGCCAGCAGACGATGCGGTGAAGCGACCCCTCCGCTCCGCACTGTCCGAGCTGCGTGAGTTCGCCGGATGGTGCTGCTTCGACCAGCGCGCCTACGAACCTGCACGTACACACTTCACCGACGCCGTGGGACTGGCCCGCGACGCCAACGACCCCTACCGAGCCGCGTACGCGATGTTCCACGCGGGGTGCATGACCGAGGAACGCGGCCACCCCAACGACGCTCTCAAGCTGTTTCAACTCGGACTGTTCAAGCTGACCGAGAGCCATGATCCTCGAACGCCTGCCTTGACGGCATGGCTACAGGTGGACTCCGCTAGCGCCTACGCCCACCTGGGGTACCCGGACAGGGCGCGATCGGAGCTGGCCGCCGCATGGGACGGATGGCAGCCACCCCATGAGAACGATCGGGGCGGTATGGAGTGGGTCACCGCACTGGTTGAGCGGGACCTGGGGCGGCTCGACGTCGCTGAGCGGCTCGCCGCATCGTCGGTGCGTCACTGGAGCAGCAACGGAAACCGCCGTGACGCTGCACTGCCAGCCATCACCCTAGCTGAGCTGCACGTGAGGGCCGGGGAGCCACGCGGGCTGGCCATGGCCAAGACCGCAATCGACACCGTGGCGTTACTGCGCTCGGTGCGGGCTCACGAGCGCCTCGAACCGCTGATCGTCGCGCTGGAGGCCCGGCCCGGCACCGACGCGCGGGAACTGGCCCGAAGGGCGCGACAGGTGGCTACAACGCGGGTGTAGCCGATCCAGGTCACTGGGGCTCGCAACCCGGACGGTGCCGCACCGGAGACCCTGAGGTGTCGGGCCTCAACAGTCTCCGGGCGGCTGTTTGATCATACCCGCCCAGGATGTTGGGGTAAACGTAGATCATCCGTGGGGTAGAAACCGCTCAGGCCCTCAGAACCCGGCCCTGACCTGCGGAAACAGTTTCGCTAGACTCTCCTACGTCCTCAGCGTAGGCCAGCCGCATCCACCCGCGAGGCACCCCGAACCCGTCGCAGATCCGCTCCAGCACGTCCGCGTAGCGCACCTGGCGGCCGTGGAGGATCTCGTGGACCTCGGACGGTCGCTGCCCGGCGCAGCGCGCAATCTGATGTTGGCTGATCCCGGCGTCGATGAGGAGCCGGTACACCGCGGGGATGTTCCGGGCGGCCAGCGCCCGTCGTGCCGTGCCGGTGGAGAGCAGCTCGGACACCTCGGCCATCGCACCTCTTCTGTCAGTAGCAGGAAAGTTTTCACCGGTTTCGTGACGGCAGTGCAGACCGTAGGCCGTCGTCTTCGGGCGGCGGGCGTCTGGGATGATGCAGCGGCGGGAGACTGCCATAGGTCTCCGCGGGGAGACGTGTCAGACGTCCATCCTGGACGACGTTCCAGCCGAGCCAACGCCAAGCCCCCTCACTGGCTCCGGCAAGCGCTGTGGAGACCGCATCGAACACGGCGAGCTCGTTGCTCGGCAGGGTGACGATGGTGAACCCGACGGGTTGCCCGGTGGCGGCGTCCCAGACCCGCACCCCGTCGGCGCCGCCGGTGAGCAGGTGGGTGCCGTCGGGGGAGTAGGCCACCGACCGCACCCAGCCGGTGTGGCCGGTCAGGTGGTGGATGGGTTGCCCGGTGGCGGCGTCCCAGACCCGCACCGACCCGTCGTCGCTGCCGGTGAGCAGGTGGGTGCCGTCGGGGGAGTAGGTCACCGACCGCACCGAGCCGGTGTGGCCGGTCAGGTGGTGGATGGGTTCTCCGGTGGCGGCGTCCCAGACCCGCACCCCGTCGGCGCCGCCGGTGAGCAGGTGGGTGCCGTCGGGGGAGTAGGCCAC
>DASQWR010000124.1:0-20260 GCA_035640155.1 Pseudonocardiaceae bacterium | reverse complement strand
GCGCGACGATCAACGAGACCGATCGGATGTGCCTGGTGTGGAACCTCCGGCCACGGCGGTTCGGCGACGTCCTCTTCCACAGCGGTGCCACCCGCGGGTTCCACGGTTTCCTCGGGGCTACTGCCCGCAACAGGACATCGGTGTCCTCGCGCTCGCCAACACCACCATCCACCTACGGTCGGCGCTCCAACGAACCTCCTACGACCTGCTCAAGCAGCTCGCCACCGGGACACCGGACACCACGTAGACGCGAAGACGACGGGACGGCTTCGCTGTGGATGACGCAGCCCTGCGCTCCGCGATGCGGCTGCGTGTCGAACTAAATGCCCGCGCGGTACGAGGTGCTGCCGAGACCCGTACGCCAGCCTGGCTGCTGACATCAACGCTGACCACAACCCGATGGGCGCCGAGCTGGACGAGCGTGAACAGCACCGGACCCCGTGACCAGCACAGGGGCACCGGATGGACTGCCTCCGCTGCACCTTGAAAGCGAGCGCAGCCCAAGGGACCGGGAAGTTCTCCCAGCTGGCCCGCCCATCGGACAGAGACGACACGGCTCGACCTGCTGTCGACGTGCTGGCCAGGCTTGTGGACCACTTGTGGACCAGGAACCCAGCGACGGGGGCAGAACCCGCAGGTGGGGGAGAAGCCGGAGAGTGGGGAGACGCTCGTTCTCCCAACGTGGCGAGCTACGTAACGTTCTGGGGGTCAAGGGGTCGCAGGTTCAAATCCTGTCGTCCCGACGGGATATGGCAGGCCAGAAGGGGTTTCGGAAGTCATCCGGAGCCCCTTTTGGATCTTCGGGAGCCAAACGGGGAGCCAACTGACGTTCAGAGTGCGCGGTGGCGGCTTGCCACGGGTGTGGTCTGCTTACGGCCAGGTCCGTTCCTCTACGCCGTATCCGGCAGCGGGATACACCGTGTCGATCTGGCCGTATGAGGAGGGCCGCTGCGTTCTCAATGCTGACGATCAGGATTGGCGTCCAGCTTGACCGCCTCGCCAACGCCGCCGGGAGCCTCAATGGCCGTGGAAGCGGCGGCGCAGCTGATCGAGCAGCTCGTGATCGGTCAAGCGGTCAGTGAGGACCGCGGTCGGGACTCCTACGGGCGTGCCCGCGTACGTGAACGCCCCGTGTCTCCTGCAGGTCACAGGTCTCAGCGCAGCAGGATCTTCCCGGTTCCGGTCCGCACCGTGCCGATCACCGCCGCGGCACCGCCGAGTTGGGCAACTGCCTCGGCGGCCCGGTCGGGCGCCACGCCGAACAACAGCCCACCCGAGGTCTGGGCGTCAGCCAGCAACAGCACGTCGAGCTCGGCGAAAGCCCCGGCGTCGAGAGTGGGCGCCACCCAGTCCCGGTTCCGGCGGCTGCCGCCCGGCAGGAAACCGGCGGTGGCCAGCTCGCGGACTCCGGCGAGCAAGGGTACGGCGGTGACGTCAAGCGTCGCGTCCACACCCGACGCGGCGGCCATCTTCGTCAGGTGGCCGAGCAGCCCGAAGCCGGTGACGTCGGTGCAACCGGTGGCGCCCATGGCCACCGCGACCCGAGCAGCCCCGGCGTTGCTCGCCGTCATCGAGGCAACCGCCGCCGCGAGCACTGCTGCCGGCGCGGCATCGGCCTTGATCGCGGTGGTGACGACCCCGACACCGAGGGCCTTGGTCAGGACCAGGGCGTCCCCGTCGCGTAGGCCGGTGTTGGTCAGGATCCGTTCCGGGTGCACCTCCCCGACCACCGCAAGCCCGTACTTGGGCTCCGGGTCATCGACGCTGTGCCCACCGACCACGACGAACCCGCTCTCCGCGCCGATCTCCGACCCGCCGCGCAGCACCTCACCCAAGATCGACGTCGACAGCTCCGCCGGCCAGGCCACGATGTTCAGCGCGAACAACGGCAGACCACCCATCGCGTACACGTCCGATACCGCATTCTGTGCGGCAATGCGTCCCCACGTGCGCGGATCGTCGACGACCGGAGTCAGGAAGTCGGTGGTGGCCACCAGCGCCCGGGCGGCGTCGAGCCGCCAGACGGCCGCGTCGTCTCCGGTCTCGGTTCCGACGAGCAGGTCGGGATGAGCGGGTGGGGTCACCATGCGCAGGACCTGCGCGAGCTCGCCGGGGGCGAGCTTGCAGGCTCAACCGGCACCGTGGCTGAACTGGGTCAGGCGCCGGGTCACGGGATTGTCCATGTTGTGAGCCTACGGTCGGTCCGACCCGGGCTTGCATTGAGCGCAGGCCGCTTCGTGGAGAAGTAGGGTTGGCCCGTGACCCAGGTCGACCCGCGACGGCACGTGCCGCGAACCGATGTCGTGCTCGCCGATCCGCGGCTCGTCACTGCGCAGCACCGCCTCGGCCGGGACCTGGTGAAGAGCGCCGTGGTCGACGCCCAGGCGCGGGCCCGCGCGGGCGAGCTGGCGCCGGACGGCGTCGTCGACGCGGCCCTGGAGCGGCTGCCGCCGACCGCCGCGTCGATGCGGGCGGTGCTCAACGCTACGGGCGTGCTGCTGCACACCAACCTGGGGCGGGCTCCGCTGTCGGCGGCCGCTCGTACCGCGCTTGACCTGGCCGCTGGCACCTGTGACGTCGAGCTCGACCTGACGACCGGCGGTCGAGGTGCGCGCGGCGGCGGTGCTGTCGCGGCTCTGCTCGCCGCGGTGCCGACGGCGGCCGCGGCGCACATCGTCAACAACGGTGCGGCGGCGATCGCACTGGTAGCCACCGCCTTGGCGGGTAGGCCGCTCGGGCCGCGCGACATCGTCATCGCCCGGGGCGAACTCGTCGAGATCGGCGACGGGTTCCGCATCCCGGATCTGCTGACGGCCACCGGGGCCCGATTGCGCGAGGTCGGGACGACCAATCGGGTCAGCCGGTCTGATTACGCCGCGGCCGTCACCGACGACACCGCATTCATCCTGAAGGTGCACCCGTCGAACTTCGTGATCACCGGGTTCACCCGCTCGGTCGGGGTCGACGAACTCACCGATCTCGGCGTCCCGGTCGTCGCGGACATCGGGTCGGGCCTGCTCACCAAGCACCCGTTGCTGCCCGACGAACCCGACGCGACCAGCACGCTGGCCGGCGGCGCCTCGATCGTCACGGCGTCGGGTGACAAGCTGCTCGGCGGGCCACAGGCGGGATTGCTGCTGGGCGGGCCGGGCCAGGGAGCCGAGCTGGTCGGGCAACTGCGCCGCCACCCCATGGCCCGCGCGCTCCGCGTCGACAAACTCACCCTGGCCGCATTCGAGGCCACCGTCCGCGGCCCGGACACACCCACCCGCCGCGTGCTGGACACCGACGCCGCAACGCTGCGGCGGCGCGCAGAAAATCTGTCGGCGGCGCTGGTCACAGCCGGGATCGACGCCGGCGTCGTCGACTCGGAGTCCACCGTCGGTGGCGGTGGTGCGCCCGGCGTGGTGCTGCCCAGCGCGGCCGTGGTGTTGCCCGAGCGCTACGCCGGGGCGCTGCGTGCTGGCGACCCTGCGGTACTGAGCCGTCTCGAGCACAGCCGTTGCCTGCTGGACCTGCGTGCCGTCCCACCGGAGGCAGATGCCCAGCTGCGACAGTGCGTCCTGCGCTGCCCGTGCAGGTAGTCGCGACGGCCGGGCACGTCGACCATGGCAAGTCGACGTTGGTTCGGGCACTCACCGGGATGGAACCCGACCGCTGGGCACTGGAGCGGGCGCGGGGAATGACCCTCGACCTCGGCTTCGCCTGGACCACGCTGCCGACCGGGGACACCGTGGCGTTCGTCGACGTACCCGGCCATGAGCGGTTCGTCGCCACCATGCTCGCCGGCGTCGGGCCGGTCCCGTCGGTCCTGCTCGTCGTCGCCGCCGATGAGGGCTGGATGCCTCAGACGGCCGAGCATGTCGACGCGCTGCTGGCCCTTGGCGTCCGTGACGGGATCCTGGTGATCACCCGCGGTGACCTGATGGAACCGGAGCTGGCCCTGCACGACGCCCGCGAGCACCTGGCCGGCACGCCGCTGGCGGCGCTGCCCTCGGTCTGTGTCTCGGCCCGCACCGGGGCCGGACTCGACGACCTGCGAGCCGCGCTGCATACCCTGACTACGGGCCTGCCGATCGCCGATGACGCCGCCGACGTGCGGCTCTGGATCGATCGGGCGTTCACCATCCGAGGGTCCGGCACGGTGGTCACCGGCACGCTCGGCGCCGGTACCGTGCAAGTCGAGGACGACCTGGAGCTCCGCACCCCCACCGGCGTGCGGGCGGTCCGCGTCCGCGCGCTGGAAAGCCTCGGCGAGCAGGTCGGGACCGTGCGCGGGGTCTCGCGGGTGGGCCTGAACCTGCGCGGACTGCCGCGCGACGCCGTGGATCGCGGCGACGCGCTCCTCACACCCGGCGCCTGGCTGGGCAGCGAGGTGCTCGACGTCGTACTGCACGGCGTCCGCGACACCACCGCCGACTCGAGATCGCTACCCACTTCCATGACCCTGCATATCGGTTCGGCGGCCGTGCTGGTCAGGGTGCGGCCGCTGGGACCCGACACCGCTCGACTACAGCTGCGCCGACCGTTGCCACTGCGGATCACCGACCGTGCGGTGCTGCGCGACCCCGGCCGCCGTCGGGTCGCGGCCGGGGTGACGGTGCTCGACGTGCGACCACCGCCCCTGCGTCGACGTGGCGCTGCCGCCCAGCGAGGCGACGAGCTCGCTCGGATGACCGAAACGCCGCGCGCCGCGGCCGAGCTGAAGCGCCGCGGCGTCGTCCGCCAGCGTGAGCTGGCGGCCATGGGGTTACCAACCGCTGATCTTGAGGCATTGGTCCAGGCCGGGGTTCCCGCCGAGGCCGGCTGGCTGATCGACCCCGAACGGGCTGCGCGGGCTGCCGAGGCGCTGGCCGACGCCGTCGCCGCACACGATGCGGTCGACCCGCTCGATCCCGGCCTGTCGACCATGGCAGCCTGCCGCGCGGCCGGGCTGCCGGAGGCGAAGCTGCTGGCAGCGGTGCTGCGGTACGCCGAGCGGACCAGTGCGGCCACCGGGCTGGTCCTGCGCGACGGACGGGTCACGCGCTCGGTGGCACTGTCGGTTCCGGCGCCGCTGCAACTCGCGTTGAGCACGTTGCGCCATGATCTGGAGCGGGCCCCCTTCGCGGCGCCGGCAGCATCCCGGCTGGCCGAACTCGGACTTGGCTCGCGAGAGATCGCCTCGCTGATCCGCGCCGGGGAGCTGCTGCCGGTGGCCGATGGGGTGGTGTTGCTGCCGGGGGCGGATGCCCGCGCCGTCACGATCCTGGCCGGGCTCGGCACCGACTTCACCGTGAGTGAGGCCCGGCAGGCGCTGGGCACGTCGCGGCGGGTGACGGTGCCGCTGCTGGAGCTGCTCGCCCGTAACGGCCATACCGTGCGGACCGCCGAGGGCCGGCACCGGCTGATCTGAAGCCCGCCGCCCGCCCATCGCGGCGCATGTTGCACGACGCCGACCGATGCGCAACGGTGTCGGGGTCGACTTCGATCACGAAGGAACACCGGCAGGGAAGCGTTTGGGTGTCTGGTGACCCCCGCAGTCTTCAAAACTGACGTGACCGAGCATCTCGGTCAGGCGGGTTCGATTCCCGTCCGCTTCCGCATCCCGCCTGCCTGTGGGTGCCCGAAACAGTGCCGTCTGACGGGACCGTGCGGCCTGGGCCCCGGTGCTGTGGACGCTCAGCCCTCGGGTCCCGAACTGCTCCGCGTCATGGCAGCCCGACTTGTGCGCCGGGTCGTCGCCGAAGCGGCGTCAACTCGACCGGCGGGAGCGGCTGTTCCCGGACGCCCGGATCGTGTCGGTGGAACAGTGCCGGTCACGGCGGGCCGCCGGGTTACGATTCGGTTGGGCGCCGGTGACTGACGCCGGGGTGTCCGAACGGATTCGGAGGCACGGGTGACGGCACTGCGACGAGTCGTGCACGAGGTCCACTCCGTCGAGTTCGGCCCCGATACCTATTACCAACAGCACCATCTCGTAGTCGGTCGGGAACAGGTCGAGTCGCTGTTCGCCGATCCGGCGCTGGCCTCGGTGCGTCCTCGGCTCGCCTCGCCGGGGGAGTCGGTCCGGATCATCACGCCGCTGGACGTGGTCGAGCCACGGAGCAAGGGCCGGGGCGGCGGGGTGTTCCCCGGCTTCCTGGCCCCGGTGAACCGCAAGCGCGGACTCGACACGCACGTGCTGCGCGGGGCCGCCGTGCTGGCCGCCGGTTATCTGCCGCGCAACCAGGAGGGCCTGATCGACATGTCCGGCCCGGCCGCGCAGCTGTCCCCGTTCAGCCGGACCCACAACGTCGTGATTGAGTTCGATCCCGCCGAGGGCGCCCCCCTGCTGGAGGCCGAGCAGGCGGTGCGCCGGGGGCTGCTGCGCCTCGCGGTGCAGCTGGCCGACGCCGCCGTGGACAGTACCCCTGACGCGGTGGAGGAGCTGGCGGCGCCGCACCGGCCGGGCACGCCCACCGGGGGCCTGCCGAGGGTGGGTGTGATCACCAACCTGCAGACCCAGGGCGCGTTCAAGGACGTCTTCGTCTATGGCGCCAGCATGGCGGGCAGCCTGCCGACCCTGTTCGACCCCGCCGAGATCGAGGACGGCGCCGTGGTCGCCGGCCAGTACGGCCACCCCGCCCTGCGCAACCCCACCTACCTGCACCAGAACCACCCGGTGATCGCTGAACTTCGCGCCAGGGACGGGCAGGACCTGCACTTCGCCGGGGTGGTGCTGTGCCCGGAGCCGGTGGAGCAGGCGGGCAAGGAGCATGTCTCCGCCCATGCCGCCTGGCTGTGCCAGGCCGCCGGATGGGACGCCGCGATCGTCACCAAGGAGGGTGCCGGCAACGCCGACAACGACCTCGGGATGAAGGTGGACGCCCTGGAGGCCGCCGGGCTGACCGCGGTGGCCCTGTACGCCGAGATGTCCGGTCCCGACGGCAGCGGACCGCCGCTGGTCGCCGGGCCCCGGCACGGCGCGGTGGTCAGCACCGGCAACTACGACCAACGGCTGAAGCTGCCCTCGGTCGAGCGGGCGCTGGGGGGCACCCGTCTGCGCATCATCGACGCCGAGGCCACCGCGGCGATCGAGGTCCCGGTAGCGATGATCCTCGGTGGGCTCAGCCCGCTGGGTGCCGGCCGGTTGACCTGCCGCGCGGAGCCGCCCGCCGTCGACCTGGAGGAGGTGGCCTGATGCGCCTGGTGCACTACGTCAACCAGTTCTACGCCGGGCTCGGCGGGGAGGACGCCGCCGACCTTGGCCCGCGCGTGCTGGACGGCGCGACGGGGCCCGGGCGTCTGTTGCAACAGCTACTCGGAGCGGACCATCAGATCGTGGCCACCGTCGTCTGCGGTGACAACCACGCGGCATCCGACCCCTCGGTGTCGGCGGAGCTGCTCGGGATGGCCCGCGCCGAGGGTGCGGAGTTGTTGATCGCCGGCCCGGCGTTCGGCAGCGGGCGCTACGGGCTGGTCTGCGCCCGGCTGGTGGCTGCCGCGCAGGCGGCCGGCCTGCCCTCGGTGGCCTCGATGCATCCGGACAATCCCGGGATCGGCGAGGCCGGTGCCGCGCCGGTGGTGGCGGCCGATGCCGTCGCCCGTCAGATGCGCCCGACGTTGGAGCGGCTGGCGGCGGCCGTGGTGAAACTGGCCACCGGCGCGCCGCTGACCGCGGCGGACGGCCGGGTCGGTGCGGCCGCCCGGATCGGCCGGCTCGTCGAGGACCGGGCGGCGAAACGCGCGGTCGAGCTCGTTGTGGCGCGCCTGGCCGGTGACCGGGAGCGCACCGAGGTCCCGGTGGGCGGGTTCGACGTCGTGGTCCCGGCCGCGCCGGTGGACAAGACGACCGCTGCCGCCGTCGCGCTGGTTACCGAAGGTGCGGTGGTCCCGTTCGGCAACCCGGACCGGCTCGAGTCCGCCCGGGCCACCCGCTGGCTGCGTTATCCGATCGAGGGCTTGGATGGCCTCGCGAGCGGCACCTGGGAGTCGGTGGCCGGTGGCTTCGCCACCACGCACGCCAATGCCGATCCGAACCGGCTGCTGCCCCTGAATGCCACCCGTGAGCTGGAGCGCGAGGGGGCGATCGGGCGTCTGCACGGCGAGTTCTTTTCCACCGTGGGCAACGGCACGACGGTGACCACCGCGAAGCGGTTCGGCGTCGAGTGGGCCGCGGAGCTGCGTAAGGCCGGGGTGCAGGCCGCGATCCTCACCGCCACTTGAGGAACCGGAACGCGTTGCGGGTCAACGCTTGCGAAGGAACTGGAGCGGGCCGGTATCCCGACCGCTGTGGTGACCAACCTCGTCACGATCGCCGAGCAGGTCGGCGCACCGCGCATCGTGCCGGGCCGGGGCATCCAATATCCGTCGGGCGACCCGAACCTGTCGCCGCAGGCCGAGCACGAGTGGCGACGGCGGCTGGTCAAGCGGGCACTGGCCGCGGTGGCCACCCTCGTCGACAAGCCGACGATCTTCACAGTCGACGCGGAAGAGGGTGCCGATGCCTGACGCTGTCGTCCGCGCGGCCAGCCTTGTGCTGGCGCACACCCCGGGCCTGGCCCGCCACGGGTCCAGGCCGAGCCGCACCCTGGCCGGTGACCCCGAGCTGACCGGGCGGTTCCTGGCCAACCTGCGCGGTTTCGACGAGGCCGTCGGCTACCCGCCCTATCAGGCGTTCCTGGGCGGGTGCCACCCCCGTGAGCTGCCGCCCCGGCCGTGGGTGGGCCGAGCTCACCCCGATGCCGGGCGGTTCGCCCCGTTCGGTGAGCTGGTGCCGGAGGAGGAGTTCCTCGGGTTGATGGCCGCGGTCGATGAGTTCGACCTGGTGATGTTGACCCCGGAGGTGGCCGAGCAGGCGGCCAAGCGGCTGGCCGAGCATCCGCTGGCCGAGCGGTTCGACCTGGCCCGGATCGCCGCGGCAGCCGGTGACGTCGAGGCGTCCCTCGGGCCTGGGGTGCT
Source organism: Pseudonocardiaceae bacterium (assembly GCA_035640155.1). Classification (GTDB taxonomy): domain Bacteria; phylum Actinomycetota; class Actinomycetes; order Mycobacteriales; family Pseudonocardiaceae; genus JALYQB01. The sequence goes on along the minus strand of DASQWR010000124.1, from coordinate 11,338 downwards.
GCCGTTGCACCTGGCATCGGACATGCTGGCCGGGTCGCTGCGCGGGGCGCACGACGAGGACGAGTCGCTGGCCGCCCCGGTGCTGCTGGAGAACCTGGCCTGCAAGGCCACCGGGACGTTGGCGCTGCTGCGCCTGCTGCACGACAACGGCCTGGAGTCGGGCGCGGTCGAGTACACGATGTCGTGCTCGGAGGAGGCGGTCGGCGACCGTTACCAGCGCGGCGGCGGCAACATGGGCAAGGCGATCGCGGCGGCCGCCGGGCTCGGTGAGTCCTCCGGTGCCGACGTCAAGGACTTCTGCGCCGCTCCGATCCCCGCCCTGGTGATCGCCGCCAGCCTGGTGGCGGCCGGGGTGTTCGAGCAGGTCGCGGTGGTCGCCGGGGGGTCGCTGCCCAAGCTCGGGATGAAGTTCGAGGGGCACCTCAAGAACGGCCTGCCCGTGCTGGAGGACGTGATCGGCGGGGTCGCAGTGCTGGTGACCGCCGACGACGGGGTCTCGCCCCGGATCCGGTTGGACGCCGTCGGGCGGCACCGGGTGTCCTCCGGCGGATCCGGTGCGGCGGTCATGCACGACCTCACGGTCCGGCCGCTGGACGCGCTGGGCCTGGGGATGGCCGACGTGGACGACTACGCCACCGAGCTGCACGACCCCGAGGTCACCGAGCCGCAGGGTTCCGGCGACGTGGCGGCGCGCAACTACAAGACGATCGCCGCGCTGGCGGTCCGCCGCGGCGACCTGCGCCGCGACCAGATCGCCGAGTTCGTCGCCACCCGTGGAATGCCGGGTTACGCTCCGACTCAAGGGCATCTGGCCTCGGCGATCTGTTATCTGCCGCATGCCCTCAACCGGCTGCGGACCGGCTCGGCGGACCGGATCCTGCTGCTGGCCAAGGGCAGCCTGTTTCTCGGCCGGATGAGCCAGGCGTCCGACGGTATGAGCGTCCTGCTGGAACGCAACGGAGGTTGATCAATCAATGGGTGCTGTGGTGGACGCGACCAAGGAGACCTTCGACGACCTCGTCGCGTCCGGACTCGTGCTCGTCGACGTGTGGGCGGAAAGCTGCCGCCCGTGCGTGACGCTTGGGCCGCATATGAAGACCGTCGCCGGCGAGCATCCCGAACTGACCGTGGTCAAACTCGACGCGGGCAAGGCGCGGCGCCAATGCATGGCGTTGCAGGTACGCGGCCTGCCGACGCTGCTGCTCTACTCCGGCGGTCAGGAGGTGGCGCGGATCACCGACACCAACCTGCTGCCCGCGCAGCTCGACAAATGGTTGGCCACGGAACTGGCTCGGCTGACAGTGGAGGAGGATTGATGTTCGACGGCAAGAAAGTCATCGTGATCGGCGAACGCGACGGGATCGCGGGGCCGGCCATCGCCGCGTGTGTCCAGGCGGCGGGTGTCCCGGTGGTGTACGTCGCTACCGAATGCTTTGTTTGAACGGCTGCCGGTGCCATGGACCTGTCCACCCAGGAGACGATCAAGCGTCTGGTCGACGAGCACGGCAGCGATTCGCTGCTGGTGCTGCTCGGTGCGCCGGACGCTGAGAGTGCCGGGATTGCCGCCGAGACGGTGGTGCTCGGTGATCCGAGTTGGGCGGGACCGTTGGCGGGGGTCCAGTTGGGCCTCCCCGTGTACCACGTCCTGGAAGACGAGTTGCGTGCCGCCGTTCCCGAACAGGTATGGGAAGAACAGGTCGGGCTGATGGTGGACGTACTGGAGGTGGATCCCATCGCCGAAGCGGTCCGCGAGTTCCGCGACCAGGCCTCGTGAGTGCGTACAGGTAAGAGTGTTCGGACACATTTACGCACTCACGAGTGGACTCGGTTTGTAACTGTGATGATCAATCCGGTTAGCGGCTCGGTACCCGGGCCGAGGTTCGAGAACCACCTCGGCCGCGACCAGACTCAGGTGAGTGGCCGAGGGGTGCGATTCCCCCCGGCCACTCCTCTGAGACTCGCCCGTACCCATTCCAGGAACCCGTCCAGGGGTGCCCCGCCGCGCAGGGGCACTGTTGCGTTAACGGATCGCAGGTCGGGCAGGATGGTCTGATGCGCCGTCGTCCTGTCCGCACACCGGTACCGAGCTCCGCCTTCGCCGGGTTCCGCTTCCCACCCGAGGTGATCACGGTCGCGGTCCGGTGGTACCTGCGCTACGGGTTGTCCTACCGCGACGTCGAAGAACTGCTCGCCAAACGTGGCATGCGGGTGGATCACGTGAGCGTGTATCGGTGGGTTCAGCGGTTCACCCCGCTGTTCATCGACGCTGCCCGGCCGTGCCGACACGCCGCCGGGGATCGATGGTTCGTCGATGAAACCTACGTGAAGATCGCCGGGCGGTGGGTCTACCTGTACCGGGCGGTGGACCAGTTCGGGCAGGTCATCGACGTCCTGGTCTCGGAGAAGCGAGACCTGGCGGCCACCCGTCGATTCTTCACCCAGGCACTCCGACACACTCCGCGGCCAAGTGAGGTGACCACGGACCGGGCACCGGCCTACCCCCGCGTGCTCGATGAGCTGCTGGCGGCCGCGCACCACGTCACCGAGCAGTACGCGAACAACCCGATAGAAGCCGACCACGGCCGGCTGAAATCTCTACTCGCCGCCGCGTTCACCGAACTCGCTCTCGCCATCTGAACCCCACCCCCACGACAGGGTCACCCGGCTCCCTCCGCGCCAACGATCCGGTCGGCAAGTAGCGCGAGCGGTCCGTAAGCGGTCCGCACGCGAGCGGTCCGCGCTGCTGTCGAATCCGGCGCTATGGGATCAAGGCGCTGCCCGTGGCGGCGCGTCTGCACGCTCACGTGCCTGTGCACCAGGTCGAGGCGGGCCGGGCAGCGCTGGACCGACGCAGCCGCGAGGCCAAGGACCGGCGACTACTCGGAGGGGCAGGGCGGCTTGGAGCGGGCGGGCTGGCAGGAGAAGGAGGGGGAGACGGGCGGCGGCGCTGCTCCGCGCGCCGCCGCCACCGAGGAGCGCGCGGCCTGGCATCGGGGTTGCGTGGGCCAGCCAGCCCGCCCCCTTCGCCAGGAGCACGAGCACGGAAGCGAGCGACGACACCACCGCGGGGCAGCGGCGCGATTCCATCAAGGCCGGGGCGCTTCGACGTACGACGCCAGGTTGGCCAGCGAGGAGGCGATCCCGGCCTCGTGGACCGCTTGGTCGATGCCGGATGGCACGTCCGTGGCGGTGACGGTCACCTCAGTCCCGTCACCGGCGGCAGCGAGGTGCCAGGTCATCGTCATGGTGCCCGCGAACGACGGGTCATCGGCCTCGAACACCGCCCGCTGCACCACGCGCTCCGGTGGCACCAGCTCGACGAACCCGACGTCGACCACATCCGTCGCACCTGAAGTCTTGCCGGTGCTGTCGGCGGCGTCGAGGTAGGTGAGGACAATCCGGAACCCGCCACCAGGCCGGGGATCCCACTGCTCGACCCACCCGCGCATGCCGTCCGGCGGCAGCCAGGCCTCAAGGGACTCCCGGTCGAGGAGAGCGCCGTAGAGAGTCGCCGGTGATGCCGCGATCACCCGGCTGGCGCGGTCGATCCTGCTCATGGTCCGATCCTAGGACCGAAGAGCTTCCACTACGCCCATCCTCATCGAACAGCCCCGCGCCGAAGAAACAACCAGGAATCAGTACGCGACCAATTGACTCGCATGAACAGATCCACAGGTCTTGAAGGCCCGTGGACCCCCGGCCGAGCCCTTTCTGCTACCTTCTCGGCTCATACCGCATCGCCACCGCCCCCGAGCCGAACTCCAGCCGGCTCACGAGCTTCAAGTCGATATGCTTCGATAGCCCCGCGAACAACGTCGGCCTATGGCCCGCTAGCCTGGGCTGCACCACGAACTCGTACTCATCGATTAATCCCAGCTCCGCCAACGCCAGCGGGAGCTTCACGCCTGCCACGAACAGTCTCTTACCCGACTCCCGCTTGAGCTGCTGAACGGCCTTCCCCAGATCCCGCGCACGAGCTCCGCGTTCCAATCGACCCGGTCCAAGGTGCTCGACACGACATACTTCCTTGCCGCGTCGATCGTCCGGGCGAAGGGTTCCATCCAATCAGGCCTCGCTCCCGTCCGCGCCGGCGGCCGCCACGCTGCCTCCATCATCTCGTAAGTAACCCGGCCAACGAGGAGGGCATCGGCCTGGGCGAGGTTCTCGGCCGCGTGACGATGCAAGTCTTCGTCCGCGACCATTTCATTATGATCGCAGCATCCGTCCAACGTGACGTTGATGTAATACCGAAGGGGTCGCATTACGTAAGAGTACCTACAATCATCGGGCAGCCTAACCGTGAAGGATCAAGGCTACTGCTCGACGGCCGGCCCGGCACATGCCCAACGCTCCCCTGCCCAGCAGCACGAGGACGGCAACGACGACGCCTCCGGCGGACCTCCGCTCCGGGATGGGGCCGAGCCGGGTGCAAGGCGGTGGATCACCAGTGAGGGTCGGGCATCCCCCACGTCGGCGCCGAAAGCGTAGCAGCCAGGGGGCGGGGCTCAGGTCGTTCAGCGCGGCGGGTGCTCCACCTGGACCCCGCCTCCTGGCCCGCTCCGGGACGAGCCCACCGACGCGACGGGATGCCCGCATCCGCACCGCCGCTGCGCGGGGTCGCGCCAGGCCGTCCCCAGGCCGTCAAGCGTCCGGGAGGCACCAGGACCGCCGAGAACTGGCGAGCAGGTTTCCGCTGCTCAGCCCACTTGCACGTCACCACTCCGCCAGGTCTAGCGACCCTCCGCAAGTTCTACATCGCCAGTCGCCGGACTCGTGGAGGCTGAGCTTGAAGTTCCAAGCCGTCTTCCTGCTCGCGATGTAAATGTCCCCCTTTTTGGGGTTTGCCCACACCCTCCAGATCGTTGATCGCCTTCCAGGTTCCCCGACCGTGAATCGAATCGGACGCCCTGGGTGTGGGGGCCCCAGCCGCGTGCCCCATAAAGCCCCGCTCCGCGACGATGACAACAGCAGGCCCGCCGCCGCCGCGCCGGGCGCACCATTCACCTCTGCGAACAGCTGGTCACGAGGCATCTCAAGTCGAGGCCTATCGACCGTCGGCATGCCTCGAAGGATAGCTTCCGGCTGGGGACCACTTGGGGGCCACACGTCATGCGCGGACCCTGCACTCCGAGCACGTCGAGCACGGCAGCGAACACCGCTGGAGCGCGCCTGACCAGCGGAAATGGCTACTCCCACGTCCTGGGGGTCAAGGGGTCGCAGGTTCAAATCCTGTCGCCCCGACCGAGGTCAACGGGGGTGTCAGTGATCAAGGCACCCTCGTTGACAGCTTCCGGTGACAGCAACGGCCTCATCCACTCAGCTCGTCGTTGAGCGTGTCCAGCGCGTCGCGTTGCACGTCCAGATTGACGTGCCCGTACACGTTCATGGTCATTTCGATGCCACTGTGGCTGACGATCTCCATCATGACGCGGGGGTGCACGCCGAGGGCGAGCAGCAGGCTCACGCAGGAGCGACGCAGGGCGTGCAGCCGGATCCGGCGTAGGTCCGTGGGGTGTAATTCTAATGCTACTGCAATATTTCTACTACGCGCACAGCAAGCGCGGTGCGGCCCGGACGTACCCAACGCCAGACGAGTACTTCCACGTCCGCACCGTTGAGCAAGAGTTCAAAGTCGCGGGCATTACCTCACCCGCCAAGGTCAAGATGTGGTTTCGGCCCCTCGAAGGCTACATATCGCAACTTCGTGAATCAGGTTTTACATAACTTCATTAAGTGAGCCGCATCACTCAACTAACCAACTCGCTACAGACCTGGTGGCGGGAGAACTTCACACGGCCACTATTCATGGTCATGGTTTGAGGAGAGTCCTCGCTAACCGTAGAAAAGCAACACCGACGGCGTTGTGGTGACGCTCAGCCACAACCGGGACGGCCCGCAATAACCATCAGAGACCCCCCATGCCTCCTGCGGAAGGCTTGGCCGTTGGCCACAACTTCCACATGACGTATGCCACGACCAGCCCGATCGCCCCCCCGCCGAACACGTCGCTCACGTGATGCTTCCTGCTCTGAATTAGGGACCAGTGGGCTGCGGTTGTGGCGCCTGCGAGTGGAACTACCAGCAGGGGCAACTCCTGAGCCACGCCGAAGATAAAGGCGAGGTCCGACGCGGTGTGACCCGACGGGAAGGACGACGTGAGCGGACCGGTTCGGCGGCCCTTACCGGCACCTTGAGGTCGGCGTCGGTAGACGAACGGCTTGACACTGATGTTGGCGACGAAGGAGGCGACGACGTAACCCACGCTGCCTCGCAGGGCTGCTTGCCGAGCCCTTACCCCACCCCCAACAGCGAGCGCAATTGCAACACAACCCCAAAACGGCGGCTGCTCAGCGATACGACCAGCACGGGCAAGCCGGGTGAGACGGGTTCCCACGCGATGCGCCTCCTCGTAGGGCCAAGGTTCACGATCAGCGAGACTCCACGCTGAGGCAGCGCCTACGTGGTATATGGCTCACACGTTACCTCACGCCGCCCTCGACCACCTGTGGCAAATATCTGCCGACGTTAGGCGGACAAGTCAGCGTCGTGGCGGGTCGCGGTGAGCGGCCATGGTCACCACCGGGGGCTGTATGAGCGGCATCGCACCTATCGCTGTGTCTGATCCCACCTGATGCTTGACGTTCGGGCTAGGAAACGTTGGGTTCTCCCGCGTGTGCCAGGTGGTCGTCCGGGATGAGTCTCGGGTGGCGCGTGGTGGGAGGGCAGGCCGTGGCCTGCCCGATGATCCTGCCGCAGGGTCGGCAGAGACATCCCAGGACCCTGGGTTGTCAAGGGGTGTGCCGGGATGTCATGGGCAGAGATGGCCTTTCCTCGGTCCTGGCCGGTTCTTGCCGTCAGTGAGGAGGGTCCAGGTGGAGCGCCCGCAGCGAAGCGAGAACGACCGCGACCTGGACGCTCGACGAGCGACGGTCACCATCGCGGCTGAGAGGGCCCTCGGAAGTCACGCCGCAGCTTGGTGATCTTGGGTGTTGGTTGGCCAGGCAATCGCTTCGGTGTAGAAAGATCGGGTCGTGAGGCAGCCGTGCAGGATGCCGACTAGGCGGTTCGCGAGCTGGCGCAGCGCGGCTTGGTGCCCGACCTCGCGGGCACGGAGCTGGTCGTAGTAGGCCCGAGCGCCGGGTGAGGCGTTGAGCGCCGATTGGGCCTGGCCACCGAGCGCGTCGAGAAGTCGATCGTTGTGCACGTGGCGGGCATGCACGGACTTCTTCTTCCCAGACTGGCGGGTGATCGGGCTGGTGCCGGCGTAGTTCTTGTGGGCACGCGCACTGGCGTAGCGGGTGGGGTCGTCGCCGAACTCACCGAGCACCCGGGCGCCGAGGATGTCTCCGAGCCCAGGCTGGCTGCGGTAGATCTCAGCGTCCGGGTGCTGCCCAAAATGGGCCTCGACCTGCTCCTGCATGGTCTTGATCTCGGTGCGCAAGGTAGTCAGGATCGCTACCTCGGCTTGCACGGTCACCGCGTAGGCCGCGCTGATCCCCTCGGACTGGCCCAGATGCTCGGCGCGCAGCGCCGCCCGGATCCGCGCGGCCTTGTCCTCGACCTGGCGGCGTCGGGCGTGGTTGAGGGCGGCGGTGATCCGCCGGGTCGTGAGTCGAGCTGCGCTCACCGGGTCAGGGGCCGCGGCAAGCAGTTCCAACGTATCGGGGGCCGCGAGGTCCTCGAAAGCGACCAGCGCGGCCGGGAAGAACTCCCGCAACGCCGCCCGCAGCCGCTGCAGGTGCCGGGTCCGCTCCCAGATCAACCGCTGGTGCGCCCGCGCCACCACCTTGACTGCCTCACCCCGGTCGCTGTCCCCGGCCACCGGGCGCAGCTGGTGGCGATCGGTGCGCACCATGTCTGCCAGCGTGTGCGCGTCCGCGGCGTCACTCTTCGCGCCGGACACGCTGTGCCGTTCCCGGTACCGGGCCACCTGCAGTGGATTGATCGCATAGAGCTGATAGCCCGCCGCCCGCAACGCCACCACCCACGGGCCGTGATCGGTCTCGATCCCGATCACGACCGTGTCCGCTGCGTCGTCGACCTCGAGGTGCTCGGCGATCAACGCGTGCAGCCGGCTGGCCCCCTCGATTCCCTCGGCCAGTCGAGCCCGGCCCAGCTGCCGGCCAGCCTCATCCTGGATCTCCACGTCGTGATGCTCTTCGGACCAGTCGTCCCCGACGAACAGCAAACCCGCCCTCCTCACCGACTTGTCGCGCTTGGACCTGTTCGGCAGCCAGGTGGGAGAACCAGCGACCTAATGATCAAGTGCTCACGTCGAACGACCGGCACGACATCCCATCAGCTGTCCACTTCTCCCACGCCACCGGCAGGGGCACGTTCTCTGCCCAGGATTTCACCGAAGCTCATCCAGGCTCCGCGAGTGCTCACCCGCCAGCGACTACCGGCTCGGAGCATGCCCTCGGCTGGTCCTCATACCGATCAGGCTCGCCGACCCGGTAGCTCTCATTAGGCTCCAGGGTCAACGGCCGCCGAAGGCGGGTCGCGCAGCGATGCGCAGCACCCTTGACGCGGGAGGGGCCAGGCCCGTAGTCCGCGCCGCCCGAGCGGTGGTGACCACGGCGCTCAGGTGCCTGCGGTGGGTCGTTGGCCGGTGGTGGAAGCGCGGGGGCGTTGGCCCTTCCAGCTCCGGACCGGCTGAGTGCTGGTGCGGCGGAAGGTGCGGTGTGTGCCGTCGGCGTGCTCGACGGTCATGGTGTGTTCGGCGACGTGCACGGTGACGACGGTGTGGGCATGCGCGCGGCCGAGCGCGAGCTTCTGCCCGGCGACCATGATGACCCCGCTGTTGGACGCGCGGTGTTGCACGGTGACGGGCTCGACTGACGGGCGGGGCGACGGGCCGGCGGGGCGGGCGCCGCGTAGCCGGCGGGCCTGCTCGTAGCTGAGCGGGTTGGGCCGGGTACGCAGCAGCTCGCGCTGTCGGGGTCGAAGAACATCAACGTCGACTCCTCGATCCGGATGCTGACCCGATGGCCGCCGAGGATCTCCGCGGCGAGCAATCGGTGGTCGCCGGGGGAGGCCAGCCCAGCGCGACTGACGGTGCGGTCGACCTTCAACGCGGCACCGGGTTCGGGCGGGGGCAGCGGTGGCACCCCTGCCAGACGCCCGCCGGCGGCGGCGAGCGCGGCCAGGTCGGTGCTGGACAGGTGCGAGCGCACGGTCTTGACCCGGGCGCCCCCGATGAGCAGGTGGATCACGTCGTGGTCGGCCCAGAACGTCACGCTCACCCCGGCCCGGACCGGGCCGAGCCAGAACTGCTTGCCGGCTACCCCGAGGTTCCCGAGGCCGGCACGACCCGCTCGAACTCCACCGGCCCACACCGATACATCCCCGACGCAGGCGGGGCGTCGGCGTCTTCGCGCACCGGCGGCTCCACGGCGCCCGGCTCCACGGCCGGCGGCTGCACGATCGAGTTGGTGCCGGCCGACTCGATGAGGGCCGCGGGCGCCCGCGCAGGTGCATGTGGGTGCCGGTTAGCCCCCGCTCACCGGGACTTTCACCGAACCAGTCTTGCGGGACGTCCCGCTCCTGCTCCTCCTCCACGCGCGCACAGCTGGAAGGAGTGCGCCAAGAGTGCACCGGGTGGGGATTCCGCTTACGGGCACGGTCGTAGGCCGCGGTGCGAGACAGCAACCGGATCGGAGACGAGACCGCCCGGGGGCGTTCCGGCTCGCTGACCGCAGCCTGCTGAGTGTGCGGAAGCTGGGTGGGTCGGGTGTATCTTCTCAGTCGCCTGGCCACTCGCCGGTCCAGCGTTGGAACGCCCGCGCGCCCGCACGGTCGATGAATGCCTTCACGGTCGCGAAGATCGCGCCCTGGATGGCGGCTGCGATCAGAATCTCTCGAAGTCGGTACTCGGATTCCAGCGCTCTTGGTGCGTCGGAGTTGTCGCCTGGAGTGGCTCGCTTCCACACCTGTTTGAATACCTGGCCGGCCACGATGCCGGCGGTGATGCTGCCGAGGAGCCCGATCGGGCGGTAGAGGATCTTGGCGAGCGTGCTGCCGGGTTCTTCACGGGGCATGAGCGGATCCTTCCGGTGGACTTGCTGATCAATTGGGGGGCCGGTGTCGCCCGGCGCCTTGATCGTCGGAGTCGGACTGTGTGTCCGTGCCGGCGTCGTCTTGGGTACCGCCGTGGCTCTGACGGAGCGCGCGGCCTCGTTCGATGTCGGCTTGCTCCTTGGCGTCGGCCTTGTCGATGTTGCGGGAATCGCGCGGCGGAAGCTGGATGGTTTCCTCGGCCGGGAGCCCGGCCTGCAGTTCGCGGCCACGCTCGAGCTCGGCGTCGAGCTCGGCGCCGAAGAGCAGCGCCAGGTTCGTGATCCACAGCCACAGCAAGAAGACGATCACGCCGGCCAGCGACCCGTAGGTCTTGTTGTAGCTGGAGAAGCTCGCGACGTAGAAGCCAAAGGCGGCCGAGGCGAGCACCCACACGACGATGGCGACCAGAGCACCGATGCTCAGCCACCGGAACCTGGGTTGCTGCACGTTCGGGGTGGCGTAGTACAAGATCGCGACAATGAGGACGACGATCAGCAGGATCACCGGCCACTTGGCGATGCTCCAGATGAGGACCACGGTCGAACCAAGCCCGACCGCGTCGCCGACAGCCTGAGCGGCCGGTCCGGTGATGATCAGCGCGAGTGCGGCGACGGCGCTGAGGATCACCGCGACCAGGGTGACCAGCAGCATCACAGGCCGCAGCTTCCAGATCGGTCGGCCCTCCCCGATCTCATAGATCCGGTTCATCGCGCGGCCGAACGATCCGACGTAGCCGGAAGCGGACCACAGTGCGGCAGCCAGACCGAGGATCAATGCGATGCCGGCGCCGGGGGTCTGACTCAGAGCGATCAGGGTCGGGCGCAACGTGTCCGCGACCGACGAGCCCCCGACGTCGGAGACGACACCGAGCAACGTGTCGACGGTCCTTCTGCCCTGACCGACGACCCCGAGCAGCGACAACATCGCGATCAGCGCGGGGAACAGCGCCAGCACCGAGTAGAACGTCAGCGCCGCCGCAAGATCGGTGCATTCGTCCTTGGAGAACTCCCCTGCGGTCTTGCGGACCACATAACGCCAGGACGGCTTGGTGACCTCAGTCGGCGAGTCGGGCTTGTCCGGATGCTCAGCTTCCGCCGCCGCCCGGTGCGCGCCGGGCTTGCCATCTGTCATCGACCCCGCCTCCATACCACCACAGTCACGATAGCCGCCACGACGGCGAGCACTGTAGCCCCGCCGATCGGGACGGCCGACTTCACCTGCCCGCGGTCGTCCGTCCCGCTGTCCTTGGCGCGTGCCGTCACGGCCGCAGCGCGTGCTT
>DASQWR010000123.1:0-3026 GCA_035640155.1 Pseudonocardiaceae bacterium | reverse complement strand
TAGCGCTTGAGGCAGTGGCGGATCTCCCTGTTGGTCCTTCCCTCGGCGGCGCGCCGGGCGACGTAGGCCCTGGTGGTCGGGCAGCTGCGTATCCGGACCAGGGCGATGGTGTGGATGGCGCTGGTGAGGGCGCGGTCGCCGCCGCGGTGGAGCCGGTGTCGCACGGTGCGGCCGCTGCTGGCCTCTAGGTGGCTGGTGTCGAACGGGTGTTGCTGGGCGTGCGGGTCGCCGGGGGGCGGGCTGGTCGGGCCGCGATCGTGTCGTGGGCGGGGGGAGCAGCGGGGCCGCGCGAATGTCGGACCGGCGCCTGGCGGTGGTTCCGGGCCGCTGTCGGGAGGTTGAGCGGCCTCCGTGGGGCCGAGGTGGGGGCACTGGCTCCCCGGGCCGGCTTATCCGGGGAGGACCGTCCATCTCGTGGTGCGGGGCCAGACGGCGCCGAGCACGCTGAGGCGGGCGATGTTGGCTGCGGCGGCGAGCAGGGCGAAGTCGGCTGCGACCTTGGTCAGGCCGCGGACCCTGGCGTGGCGTCCGCCGTGCTTGCGGCGCACCAGGTGAGCGATCTTGCGTTCCACCTTGGGGCGGGTCGCGGTGTAGTCGGCCTGCCAGGCCGGGTCGCTCTGGCGGGCCCGGGCGCGGGCCAGCTCGGCCTCGTAGGCGCTGACCGAGACGCTACGACCGGCCTTCCCGGTGGTGCACTGCGCGCGGAACAGGCAGCCGGCGCAGGCCGCGCCGAACGATGCGGTGCCCGCGCCGTCGCGGCCGCGGCGGATCGGTGCGGTGACCCCGTTCGGGCAGGTGACGGTGTCGTCGTCGAGGTCGATGACGAAGCGGTCCTTGGTGAACAGCCCGCCCGGGCGCGGTGCGGGCGCCTGGGTCTTGCACCCGGAGTCGATCCCGTGCTCCTGCAGAGTGGACTGGAACTCGCCGCTGCCCTACGCGCAGTCCCCGAAGACCTTGCCCGGCTGCTCGGCGCCCGGCTGCTCGCCGATCAGGTCGCCGATCAGGTCGGGGGCCGCGGCGCCGTCCCCGGCGTTGCCCGCGGTGACCGTGGTGGCGGTGATGATCTCCGAGTCGGGGTCGATGCCGCCGTGGCCCTTGTAGCCGTCGAACCCGCGCGCGGCGGTCTTGCGTCCGTGCCGGGCGTCGGGGTCCACGGTGGAGATCACCCGGTCCTTCGCAACGCGCCGCGCGATCGTGAACACTCCGTCGGTGTCCTCGTCGAGGTCCTGACCGATCACGGTGGCCAGCAACGCACCCGCCTGCGACACCGCGTCGTCGAGCGCGCGGCCGTGCAGCACGACCAGCAGCGCGTGCGCGTCACGGGCCAACGCATCCACCAGCGCCTCCCGCGCCGCCTTGTCGTCGTAGTCACACACCGGCTTGCCCGCCACCCGGTAGTCGTCCTCGCGGACCAGCACGGCCCGCAACGCCGCCTCCAGCACCCCGTCGGTGACCGCGAGCAGCCCGCGGACCGCGGAGCGGATCAGCGTGACAGTGTCCATGGTGGCCACCGCGTCATACCACGGGGCCGAGTCCAGCACCCGGCGCCGCCCCACCAGCCCGGCCCGGCGCGCCACCTCCAGGGTGGCCTCGAAGATCCGGTTCGGACGCTGCGACCGGGCCAGCCGGGCCCGCATGTCCACCAACACCGTGTGCACGAACCCCGGGTGGTCAAACGCCAACCCGCCCGCGGCGTACTTCCACCGCATGTCAAAGGCGAACCGGTCCACCGCCTCCCGGTCCGAGCAGCCCTCGATACGCTGCAGCATCATCACCACCGACACGATCATCGGCGGCACACTGCGCCGACCCACATCGGTGAACAGGTCGGCGAACATCTCGTCCGGGAACAGGTCGAAACACTCCCGGTGCAGCACCCCGTAGATCGACCCCGGCGACACCCGGCCCTCGCAGAACCGCACCGTGTCACACATCAGATCCTGCTGCTTCGGCGTCAACCCCAACGTCACTTGATCATCGTCCCGTACCGGTCCGGCCGTCCCAGGCCGCGACACGCGAAAAACACCAGCCACCTAGCGACGCTTGGTCGCTAGGGGGTTGACATTTGAGCCGAGTTTTCAGGCGGCCATGCGGGCCTCGTGGATGTAGTCATCGACGTGGTGGTTGATCACCCGGAGGGCTTGACGCAGGGGTAGTGGTGCGGGTGGGTCGTGGGCGGCGAGCAGCGGCCGCAGGAGCCGGTTGTGGAGCTTGGTGTAGAAGATCGCGACTCGTTGCCCGTCGGGGGTCAGGACGTAGGTGTTGGTGTGGGGCAGGCGGGTGATCAGGCCCTTAAGTCGGAGCCGCCGCAGGTCATAGCTCATCTGGCTCATCGAGTAGGGCACGCCGAGCAGGGTGGTCACCTGGGCGCGAAGGCTCCGGTTGGTGAACCCGATGATGGTGTGCACGACGGCGCACAAGGCGCCGGCCAGGGCCATGACCCGAGGGTCGCCGAACCGCAGGGCCGGGGCCCTCCGACCGTCCACCAGGGATGGCCGCGCGACCCGCTCGAAGGCTGGGCTCGCAAGGACACAGCCCTGACCGACACGGAAAGCATCGACCATGCGACGGTTCACGTCACGGGCTTTGCCGAACAGTTCCTCCAGATGCTCCAGTCCGCGCAGCAGCCCGAGGTCACCGGTGTCGTTGATCACGGTCTCGATCCGGAACGCCCGCCCGCACTTGAGGTAGGACTTCACCCGCGAGTGCCGGAAGTAGACGTTGAGGGTGACCTCGTCACCGGTGCGCAGCAGCCTGCTGCGGAAGCCGCCCGCCGGTGGGGTGCCCAGCCGGCGACCGAAGATGAGCTGCATCTCCTCCGGGCGGCCCACATCGAGGTTGTCGACCAGCAGCGCCTCGAAGAAGGACCGGGCATGGCGGGGCGCGTCGAACACGAGGGTGCGGGAGACCTCGACCTGGCGCATCGCGATGTCCCACCAGTACCCGGCGGCCCGGTCGGCCTCGGTCAGCGGCAGCGGCAACCGAGCCCACCAGCGTTCGCAGAACACCCGGATCGTGCCCGCGGT
>DASQWR010000122.1:0-8367 GCA_035640155.1 Pseudonocardiaceae bacterium | reverse complement strand
GGGATGCACCTGGGTGGGGTGTTGCTCGCGCGGCACCGGGCGGAGTCGGCAGCGGACCTCGCCGCGCTCGCCGCGGCGGGCCGGTCCGTCGCCGGGGCGCAGGTGGCGTGCGCGCGGGCCCGCGGGCTGGCGGAGCGGATGGCCGTGGAGCTGGTGTCGTGCCGGATCGAGGGGTGGGACGCACTCGTCGAGACCCGGGTTCGGCCGGGTGGCCCGCTTGCCCGCTTCGGATCCGCCACGGCCCGGGCCCGTGCCGGACCGGTGCACGGGTGATGGCACCGCCAGACCCGCGCGCCGGCCCAGCGGTAAGGTCTGGAGGTGTTCGTGGCTTACGGCGCCTCGCACTGGGCGGCCATCGTTGTGCTCGCGGTGGGCGCGGCCGTCCTGGTGGCCTGGGGGCGGCGGCATCGGAACACTGCGGCCGCGACCCGGGTCGGCCGGGTCCTCGCCCTCGCGATCGTCGTGGCCGTCACGCCATTCCAGATCTACGAGCTGCTGCCCGGGCAGTGGGATCCGGGGACGTCGCTGCCGCTGCAGCTCTGCGATCTGGCCTGGATGGCCGTCGCATACGCGCTGTGGTCCCGTCGCCGGTGGGCCTTCGCGCTCACCTACTACTGGGGCCTGACGCTGACGTCGCAGGCGTTCCTCACCCCGACTTTGGACGGCCGCGACTTCCCGCACCTCGACTACGTCACGTTCTGGGGCCTGCACCTGCTGGTGGTGTGGGCCGCGATCTACCTCACCTGGGGGCTGGGCCTGCGGCCCGACTGGCGCGGTTACGCCATCACGGTCGCGGTCACGGTGGGTTGGGGCCTGGCCATGCTGGTGTTCAACGACCTCGCGGGCACCAACTACGGCTACGTCACCGCCAAACCGACCGGTGGATCACTGCTGGACCTGCTGGGTGACTGGCCGTGGTACCTGCTCGCCGAACTCGCCCTCGGCACCGCGGTCTGGGCACTGCTGACCTGGCCGTGGGTGCTGCACGATCGCCGCCGGAGAAGGGACCGCCCGGATGGAGCAACCCCTGGAGCGGCTGCGCGCGATCTGCCTGGCGCTGCCCGAGACCACCGAGCGCCTCAGCCACGGTGAGCCGACGTTCTTCGTCCGCAGGAAGAAGGTGTTCGTCACCTACGCTGACCACCACCACGACGGCCAGGTCGCGCACCCTCGCTCCGCCACTGCAGTGAGGTACGACTCGAACCAGTCCCCTCCGGCCGGCCGTTGCCCATCTCGGGAAATCCCCCGCGGCACTCTAGGCGAAGATTGGCCCGACCTGCGGGTACGCCGCGACGAGCGCGGTGCGGATCTCGGCCAGGGAGGGCGCGGGCTGGTCGGGGTGTACCTGGAAGCCGGTGTCCAGGCGCATGGGTTGGCCCCAGGCGAAGACGAGCTCATGAGTCGGCGCCGCGGAAATCTCGGTGATCTGCGTGAACCAGTCGTCGCGGCCGTAGACGACGTCGCCGCCGATGAGGACGAGCTCGACCCAGGCCGGGTCGGCCCGGCAGACGTTCTCGTAAGGGTCGGCGTGGTGGCGCTCGAGAACCACCACGTCGGCGGGCCGGCCGGGCGCGAGCGTGCCGAGGAACTGGCCCAACCCGGCGACCTCGGCCGCTCCTGCGGTGACCATGTGCACGAGATCGCGCGCCTCGATGGCCATGCCCTGGTCGGCGAGCACCCGCCGGGCGACCTTCATCTCGGCGAGCAGGCTGGTCGATCCCGACGGCAGCCAGTCCGCGCCGAGCGCGACCGGCATGCCGTGCCGCAGGGCGTCGACGGCGAGGGTGGTCTGTCCGTAGAGGCGCAGGTTCGACTGGGGCGACCAGACGAGCTTGCACCCCTGCGCGGCGAGGACGGCGAGCTGGTCACTGGACAGGGCGCAGCCGTGGATGACGACGGTGGCCGGCGTCGCCGCGTCGAGGTCGAGGAACCGCTGGAACTCGGTCTGGCTGCGCCTGTCGTCGCGTCGTCCCTCGCACAGGTGCAGGTAGAACGCGTCGACCGCGCCGTCGGCGATGCCTCGGAGCACCTTGGTGAGCTGCGCCGCGCCGCGGCCGGACGACCCGCTCGGTAGGTCGATCATCGACCGGGCGCGGTGCTGATCGAAGATCCACAGGTCGACGTTGCGGACCAGCGGCTCGGCTGATGACTGGGCGGTGCGCGCGCTGGCGCCCTGGATCGCGGTGACCCCACCGACCAGGGCGCGGATCTCCGCGTAACGCAGCTGCGTTCCCGATGGCAGCCGCGTGACCAGCTCGTTCTGCGGGTCCCGGACCAGCTGGTGGTACAGGTCGCTGCTCCGCCAGATGTAGCGGTTGGAGAACCGCCGCGGTGGCTCCCAGGCGGCGAAGACGTTGAACTCCGGGTGTCCGTGCAGGTCGATCAGCCCCGGCAGGATGACCCCGTCGGTGTCGATGACCCGGACCCCGTCCGGCTTGGCGCGGCGAACGTCGGCGATGATCCCGCCATCGACCACGACGTAGCCGTCGGTCCACGCCGCGGTCGGGGTGATGACCGCGCCGCGCAGCGCGATTGGCCTCGCCGGGGCGGCGCGCGGTGCTACGGCGTCGGTCGGCACCGCACGAGGGCCGCGCGCCGGAGGTTCGAGCTGCTCGGTCACGCCGGCCCGGTAGGCCCGCGCGAACTGACCCACACGCTCGGCGGTCATCGTCGCTCCACGCCTCGACGATCGTCCACCCGTCGCCTCGTCGGCCCCGGGTACCGCAACCGGAGTTGTGGGCAGGGGCGCCTCATACCTGGATTCTCAGCGGCGAAGCGGTTCCTGCCAAGGGCCGGGCTACTTCGACCACACCGAGACAGGAAGGGCAGGCCATGGTGCACACCTTCTGTACCGGATACGGTCACGAGCCGTACAAGACGCTCGTCGATGGCTACTTGCCTATGTTGGGGGCAGAATTTTGACGGCGCGGCCGTAGCCGGGTCTCCTCGCCCCGCCGTCGAGCACCTTCTCGAGTGCGTCACGGGGGGCGAGCCCCTCCTCCTGAGCGATCTTCGCGACGGCACCGGCGATCTGCGGCGCCGCGAAGGACGTTCCCGTCCACAGTGCCCAGGCGTCGTCCCCGAACTTGTCCGGCTGAGGGTCGACGCTCAGGCTTTCCCTGCCTTTCACGTAAGTCGACCAGACTCCCTCGCCGAGGGTCGAACAGTCGACCCAGAAGCCCCTGCTCGACCATTGGGCGGGTGCGAAGCCTTGCGTGAGGCCGGCCACCGCAACCACGTTGGGGAACGCGGCTGGGAAGACCGGACGCGCGTGGCCGAAGTTGCCGGCAGCGGCCACGACCAGGACCTCCCGCCCAGTCTTCTCGACCTCCTCATCGATGATCTCAAGGGCGATTTCGTAAGCATCCGGCGGCTGGTCGTCTAGGGTCTCGTGCCCGAATGACAGGCTGAGAACCTGCGCACCCTCACGGACGGCGCGCACCATAGCACTGGCGGTCTCCACCGTGCTGCCGACGCCGTCACTGTCAACCGCCTTGTAAACGGTGATGTCCGCACCCGGGGCTACCTGCTGAATGATGCCGGCGACGAAGGTGCCATGTCCGGCGCCGAGGTCGAGATAGCCGTTGGGGGACGGCAGCTCGTCGAGCGGATCAACGTTGTCCGACTGCACGAGCCCGCTGAGCCAGCCGTCGCTCCGCTGCTCATAGGCGATCCCGGTGTCGATGGTCGCGACTCGAATCGGCTCACCATCGCCTGGCGGCGGGAGGCTCGGCCCTCGCTGTGCCACAGAGGGCTCGGGTGAACCAATTCCCTTCTTTATCACGGCGTGGGCTGTGGTCGCCACGTCGTTCATTGACGCGGCGACACCGCGTGCCCGCAGTGTTCCGGCGAGCTGGACCAGCCGAGAGTTGCCCGTGCCACGTGCCACCAGCCGGACGAGGCGGTTGTCCAGGCCCTCGACAGGTCGTCTGTCGAAGTACTCCGCGATCAGCCGCTCGTGATCCTCCAGTGCTTCAGCTCTGATGAGCAGCTCGTCCCGCACCACGAGCACCTTGCCCCCCCGAGGGTCGGGCGCCGGGTCGACTTGGAGGAGATCATCCGCTTGCTCCTCGCGCCGCTCCTGCAGCAGGCGAATCAAGTCGTCACGGACGGCGGAGTCGTACAGCCGGCTGTTGATGGTGCATACCTGCTCGTGGATCGTGTGCAGGTCCGCAAGGCGCTCTCGGTCGCTGCGTGGGTCCTCCGGACCGTAGGACGAGCCAGCGGGTTGGCCGGGACGAGCTGCCATGGTCTCCTACCCCCAACATAGAAGCGCCGCTGCATCCCCAGAAGGTGAGGAACGGCCCAAGCATGTACGAGGAGTCGAGGCCGAACCTCCTGATACGCGCCACCGCAGCCTATCGTGGCGTGGTCGCCGACCCAAGGGTTTTCGGTCCTGAAGCAGCCCGGCTTGTCGCGGAGGCCCGTGCAGTAGGCGACACCGCGGCGCTGGTTGCAGCTCTGCGGGCAGAGGCCTGGTTCGAGCGCAGCCGCCTTGCCTACGGCCGGGCGAGGGTGCTGCTCGACGAGGCGGTACGGACGGCGCGCAGGCAACGCCTGGGTTCGCTGTTGGGTCAGGTGCTGGTCACGCGTGGCGCGGTCAACCACGATCTGGGTCGGCTGGTCGCGGCCAGGCGGGACTTCGAGCAGGCGGCCGGCCTGATCGACCCGGAGATGACCACCGAGCTCGCTTCGCAACAAGCAACGCTGTACCACAACATGGGGCGGCTGCCCGACGCAGCGGTGCTGTACCGGCGCATCCTTGCCGACCCGGGTACCCCGCCCGAGGTGCGTTACAAGGTTGCCAGCAACCTTGGACAGATCGAAGCCGAGTGTGGTCACCCCGACGCCGCGTTGGCGTGTTTCGGCGAGGCCACCGCGGCGGCCGAGGAGGTCGGCCCCGCGGCCGTCGCACGGGTGGCCGAAAGCCGCGCCTGGGCCGCCGTGCAGGTGGGCCACCTCACCGAGGGCCTCGACCTGTTCGAGGAGGCGGGCCACCTGTTGACGGCGGCGGGGCTGCCGCTGGGCGAGCTCTACTCCGATTACGCCGACGTGCTCACCGACCTCCGGCTCATCCCGGAGGCTGCCGAGCAGGCGCAGCGTGCGGTGGAGATGTTCGAGGGACAGGGGGTGGCGCTGATGGCCGCGGAAGCGCAGCTGCGGGCAGCACAGCTGGCGCAGCTGTGCCAAGACCCGCGGATGGCCGAAGCCGCTGCCGAGGCGGCTGCCGAAGCGCTGCGGCGGCAGGGACGGCCGAGCTGGGCGGCACGGGCCCGGCTCGTCGCCGTCGGCGGGCGACTGGAGATGGGCACGAGCCTCGCCGGCGACCTGCCGGCGGCGCGACGTGCCGCAGCAACACTCGAGCGCGCAGGCATGACCTCCTGCGCGGTCGAGGCGTACCTGTCGGCCGGTCGCGTGGCACATGCCCTCGGTCGAAATGCTGCGGCGGTGAGCACCTGGACACGGGCGCACGAGCTGTCCCGCGGCGCGCCCGTCCTGGTCCGGGTCAAGGGACGTCTCGCCGCGGCGTTGGCGTCTCGGCTGCAGCAGCGACCCCGCAGCGTCCTCCAGCACAGCCGGGCAGGGCTCAACGACCTGGGCCGACACCGCGCGGCTCTCGCTTCGATCGAGCTGCGCGCGCTCGCCTCCGGGCACGGCGAGGAACTCGGGGGGCTCGGCCTCGCATCACTCGTGCAGAGCCGCTCGGCCGCACGCATCCTGAGCTGGATGGAGCGGACCCGCGCCGCCGCCCTGGCCGTCGTCGACCCACCGGCGACCGAGGGCATCGAGGAGGAGCTGGGAGCGCTGCGTGCGGTGCACGCCGAGATCCTGGTGGCGCGGCAATCCGGCACCGAACCGAGGCAGCTGCTGGCCCGTCAGGCCGCCATCGAGAGCCGCATCCGTCGAGCCACCTGGAAGCATCGCCCGTCCGAGTTGGCGACTGAGGCCGCGTTGTCGACCGCAGCGCTGCGACGCCTGCTGGACGGGCAGATCCTCGTCGAGTACGACGTCGTGGGCGGCGACGTGCTGGCTGTCGTGCTGCAACCGCGACGTACCCGACTCGTTCGGCTCGGCCCGTTCGACACGATGCGCAACGAGGTCAACGCGCTGCTGTTCGCGCTCCGGAGGCTGGCCCGAGGCGGCTCTCGTGCGTCGGCGGCTGCTGCCCGCCGAAGCGCCGATCTCTCGGTCGGCAGGCTGTCCGAGGCACTGATCAAACCCCTTGAGCTTCCCGAGCACCGCGGACTGGTGGTGGTGCCGGTGGGGGAACTGCAGCGCGTCCCCTGGTCAGCGGTGCACGTGGAGCCCGTGACAGTCGCACCGTCGGCATCCCTGTGGGCCCGGGCCCGACTTCGGCGGTGTGACGTGGACGCTCCGGTGGTCCTCGTGGCGGGACCAGAGCTTCCTGGAGCAGCTGCGGAGGTCCACGCGCTCCAGGCAGTGCACGAGCGACCGACCGTGCTGGCCCCGCCGGCAAGTCGCGTCGACACCGTGATGCGTGCGCTGGACGGCGCGGGCCTGGTCCACCTGGCCTGCCACGGGTACATCCGGCCGGACAACCCGACCTTCTCCTCACTGCTGCTCAGCGACGGCCACCTCACCGTGCAGGAGCTCGACCAGCGAGGCATCGCGCCGTACCGGATCGTGCTGGCAGCGTGCGAGTCGGGCAGCGACGTCCTCTTCGAGGGCAACGAGGCCCTCGGCTTCGTCAGCACCCTCATCGCCCGCGGCACCGCCGGTCTGGTCGCCAGCTCCGTGGTCGTGCCGGACTGGAACGTCGTGCCACTCATGCGCACGCTGCACGCCGGCGTGCGACGAGGCGACACGCTCGCCGACGCGCTGCACCGCGCTCGCGCCACCGTCGACCCGCGGGACGCGGCGTCGTTCGTCAGCTGGTGCGCGTTCAACGCGTTCGGGGCGGCATGAACAGGGCGTCTTCGGCCGCGACCACCAGAATTCGCTGTATCACCGTCCCCGGTCAGGGCATCATCTGTAGGTCCGACCATCGAAGCTTGGAGCGCCGCTGCGCGTTCGAGGAGTGAGGTCAGGGGGTGGGAAGGTGTCTGTGACAGAGCTGTTCCGCCGCGCAGAAGCTGGTGACCAGGCCGCATGGAACGCGATAGTCGATCGATACACCAAGCTCCTGTGGTCAGTGGCACGGGCACATCGACTGGGCACCGCCGACGCGGCTGACGTCGTGCAGACCACGTGGTTGCGGTTGGTCGAGCACTTCGGCCGGATCGAGGATCCCGAGCGCTTGGCCGGCTGGCTGGCGACGACGGCTCGCCGGGAATGCCTGCAGACGCTGCGGCGCGCCGGGCGCGAGCTGATCGGAGATGTCGACGATGTCATTTTCGATGTCATCGAGGAGCGTCCGGCGCCGGTCGATGCGCGGCTTCTCACCGAGGAGCGTGACGTCGCATTGTGGGCGTGCTTCGAGCGTCTTTCTGCGCGATGCCAGGTACTGCTGCGTGCTCTCATGGCGACGCCGCCGCCGGACTACGCCACCGTGTCCGCCGCGCTGGACATGCCGGTCGGCAGCATCGGGCCGACCCGAGGACGCTGCCTCAACCAGCTCCGCAAGTTGGCTACTGGTGCTGGCCTTGCGGTCGGCACGGAGGCACGGGGGACGTGATGAACGAGATGTCTGACATCGAGCAGTCGAACCAGGCGCTGTTCGCGCGGCTGGCGCGAGTCACGGACGAGATCGACCCGGTGCCCCGGCTTGCCTACGAGCTCGGGCATGCCGCATTCGAGCTGCGTCGCCTCGACTCCGAACTGGCTGAGCTCGTCCGTGACTCGGCCGTGGACACCGGGTCGCTGGCCGGTGTGCGTGGCGAGTTGAATGTCCGGCTGCTGTCGTTCGAGGCGGCCGATCTCGACATCGACCTGCAGGTGGTCCCGAAGGCGGCACGCCGATCGGTGCTCGGGCAGGTGGTCGGCACCGTCACCGACGTGCGGATGGAGACCGCCGAGGGAATCGTCGCGGCCGCGGTCGACCCACACGGTCGCTTCCAGGTCGACGATGTCGCGGCCGGGCGCATGCGCCTGCACGTCGCCGCCGACGGCGGAGTGTACGTCACGAGCTGGGTCACTGTGTAGTGCGGCATTCCGAGATCACCCTCGTGCCGGGCGACATCACTCGCCAGCAGGTCGACGCTGTGGTGAACGCGGCCAACAGCTCGTTGCTGGGTGGGGGAGGAGTGGACGGTGCGATCCACCGCCGCGGCGGCCCGGCGATCCTGGCGCAGTGCCGGGAGCTGCGGGCGTCGCGTTACCAGGACGGGTTGCCCACCGGGCACGCCGTCGCGACGACGGCGGGCGATCTCCCAGCGCGATGGGTGATCCACACCGTCGGTCCGGTGT
>DASQWR010000121.1:0-7031 GCA_035640155.1 Pseudonocardiaceae bacterium | reverse complement strand
ACGGCGACGACAAGGGCAGGACGAGGGAGCCGGAGTGCAGGGATCGGGCGGGTCACGCGTCGTGCGATTAGAGTGCGATTAGGACGGTCAACAGTGGCCAACCGGTGCCCGCAAGGCCGCCCCACTGCCTAGTTCAACGGCACACGCCTGCCGACTGGGCAGCCTTCCAACCTGGGGTCCCAGCCACCAAGGCGTCACGGGCGTGGCGGTCGGGTGAGCCGACTGCCCAAGATCTCCGCCGCTCGGCGGTCGGACTCGCCCACCCACGCGGCGTAGACACGAAGTGTCGTCGCCCCTCCCCCGCCGTGCCCAAGCCGCCCGGCAACGGTGCGCAGATCCACTCCGGCCGTCAGGAGCTCGGTGGCAGAGTAGTGGCGCAGAGCGTGCAGGTGGCTGTCGATGCCGAGCTCGCGGCACATTTTCGCGTATCGGTGAGTGATGCCAGTCGGGTCGCACGGCATGTCGTGCGTCGGCTTGTAGGAGAAGACGTAGGCGTCGGCGGTCGGCTCGGCCCCCAGCTGCCGTGCGAGCTCCTCGTACCGCTGGCGGTGCTCGCTCAACACCTCGACGGTGGCGGCGTCGAGCGCGATACGTCGCATCTGATGGGTCTTCGTGTCCTTCTCGATCGCCTTGCCTGCCGACCGAACCAAATTGCGTCGGATGCTGAGCATGCCGGCCGCGAGGTTGACATGGATCCAGCGCAGCGCGAGCACCTCTGCCCGCCGAACTCCGGTGACCATCACGAGCCAGACGAGCGTGCCCCAGCTCTTGTCCTGCTCCCAGGCGGCCTCAATGATGCGAGCCGCCTCGGCGCCGGTCGGTGGCTCCGGCTGCGGGGGACGCTCACGCGGCTTCTTCGCAACCTGGGCGGGATTTGACTTGATCCAATCCCAGCGCACCGCGGCGGCGAGGGCCGCGCTCAAGATCCAGTGGATCTGCCGAATCGCCGAGGCGGACATCGGCTTGCACCGGTGCGGGGAGCACTCGACTAACGTGCAGCCGGCGGCGCGGCAGTCGTGGGCCTCGCCATTTGGCGTCTCGGCCGCCCGCGATGGCGAACGGCGCGGCACTCGTGAGGTAGGGCTGTGCGGTGATCGACGGCTGGCTCGCCATCACGGCACCGATGCCGACACCGTCAAAGCTGGGCGTAGAACTCCTCGAGCAGCTGCGGCGTGATCTTTCCGACCGCCTCGTCGCCGAGCGCCGGCTCGATGCTCCGCCGGATGTACCCGCGGTACCCGTCGAGCGTGCTCTGCTCGGCCTCGTGCACCTCCAGCCACTTGTCGAGCGCTGCACCGAGCGTCGCACGGGTGCGCGCGTTCTCGCGGGCTTCGACCTCGGCCCGCATGCGGTTCAAGATCCGATGGGCCTCGCCCTCGTCGGTAGTGGACTCCACCAGGCGGAGCTCGCGGCCGGTCAGCGGATCGGTGCCCGCGTACATGAGCACTTGGTAGGACTTCCCGCGTTTGCGGATGTGGCCTCGCTCCCGCCCACGGCCCGCCCTCTTCGCCATCAGCAGAGTCTAGCTGGTGACACGCTTGGTGACACTGATCATCCCGCACCGCCGCGAGGGGCAGGTAACCCCTGGTCAACGTCGTGGGCCCCCGGGGGATCGAACCCCGAACCCGCGGATTAAAAGTCCGCTGCTCTGCCGATTGAGCTAGAGGCCCCGCGCCGGACCTGGAACCCGGCTTCCCGCCACCGGATGGTATCGCCGTCCCTGGGGTGCGGAAGCGCCTGCTCCCGGGCAAGACGCGCCCATGCCGGTGAGTACCCGAGACGCCTGCCACTGGCACGATGCGGGAGCACCCGAAGGAGGCCGACGATGGCGGTGGTGGACAACGCGATCTACGTGGACGGCCGGCGCGCTGCGGACCCGGAGTCCCTGGAGCAGACCTACGAGCTGCTGCGTGACGAGCACGGGATGGGGTGGATCGGGCTGTTCCGCCCCGACGGCGAGGAGATCGCCTCGGTGGCGACGGAGTTCGGGCTGCACGAGCTGGCCGTCGAGGACGCCGTGCACGCCCACCAGCGCCCCAAGCTGGAGCGCTACGGCGACACCCTGTTCGTGGTGCTGCGCCCGGCGCGCTACGTCGACCCCGACGAGGTCGTGGAGATCGGCGAGCTGCACGTGTTCGTCGGCAAGGACTTCGTGATCACCATCCGGCACGCGAGCAAGCCCGACCTGGCGCTGGTGCGCAAGCGGCTGGAGGCCGACCCCGGGTTGCTCGAGCACGGCCCGGCGGCGGTGCTCTACGCGATCCTGGATCGCGTCGTGGACGACTACATCCCGGTGGTGGCCGGCCTGCAGACCGACATCGACGAGATCGAGACCCAGGTGTTCGGCGGCGACCCCGGCGTGTCCCGACGGATTTACCAGCTCTCCCGCGAGGTCATCGAGTTCCAACGGGCGTGTGACCCGCTGCTCGACATCCTCGACTCGCTGGCCGACGGGCTCGACGAGGACCGCGTCGACGTCGAGCTGCAGCGCGGCCTGCGCGACGTGCGAGACCACGCCACCCGGGTCGTGGAGCGGGTGGACGCCTTCCGCCAACTGCTGTCCAACATCCTCACCGTCAACGCAGCGTTGGTCGGCCAGCGGCAGAACGAGGAGACGACGCGGCTGACCGAGACCAGCCTCGCCCAGGGTGAGCAGGTCAAGAAGATCTCCTCGTGGGCCGCCATCCTGTTCGCCCCGACACTGGTCGGCGGCATCTACGGGATGAACTTCGACGCCATGCCGGAGCTGCGCTGGCGTTACGGCTACCCGTTCGCGTTGCTGCTGATGGTGCTGGTGGCCGTCACGCTCTACGCCCTGTTCAAGCGCCGCGGCTGGCTCTAGCCCACGCAGCGGGCACCCGGACCCGGCGGACGCATCTCGGCGGGTGTCGCGGGCGTACGGTGTCGGGCGTCCGGCCCCGACGAGCAACGCAGGAGGTGCTCGTAGTGCCCCGCCACGAGACCGACATCCCCGACGTGGACGAGTTCGACCCCGCCGACGCGGCCGAGCAGTACGCGACGGTCGACCGCCAGCCCGAGCCGCCCACCGCCCCGGAGGACCTGCCGCTGGAGGCGTCCGAGGCCGATGCCTCCGACCAGACCGCGGAGATCGCGCTCGACGAGGACGACGACCGCTACTAGCCCTCGCGCCAGTTGCGCGCTGACCGCCAGCGCGACGACCCGCAGCGCGACCGTGGAAGCACCCGGTATCGTCTCTTCGTCGGTCGTTAGGGTGGCGATGCCAGAATCGGGTAACGTCGGCGCTCGCCCATGCGACAACGCGGGCGAACTCGCGCGCACGCGCACCGCGGAGAGGACCATACAGATGTCATCGGGGGGCACACGGACCCAGGGCTCGCCCTGCCGGAGGTCGTGAATGCGAGGACGTCAACCCCACCCGCTCGCCGGAAACGCGTCGAGCCCGCGCCTGCCGACCCGCTACGGGCCGTTCGCCCGGCTCGCCGACTGGTGGCACGCCACCCGGGACGGCAAGGCCGGGCTGCCCGCGATCGACACCGGCCCGCCGCTCACCCCGACCTTCGAGGCGCATGCCCAGACCTACCAGGATCGTTGCTACCACGAGCAGCAGCGGATGATCGTCCGCACCGCCGAGCTGTCCGACCAGGAGGCCCGCATCAACGCCCGGGTCGCCGAGGCCGAGCAGGCGATGCTGCTGGTGGAGAAGCGGCTGGAAGCGTACCCGGAGAAACCGACGACCGGCGAGTTGGAGGAGCGGCGCAGCGGCGAGGCCACGACGGACACCGCCATCGTGCGGCTGCGACGCTCCCGGGAGCACGCCGCTCGGCGATCCCCGCTGGTCAGCGAGGCGGTCGAGCTGCGCAACGAGCTGCAGGCACTGCGCGTGGAGCTGGAGCGGACCCGCCAGGGGATCCTCACCTGCAAGACCCTCTGTGCCGTCCGCATCCACCGGCTGCACGCGCACACGATGCGCCGGCTCGCCTGCTATCAGCGTCGCCTGGTCCGCGTCCATTCCGAGGGTGCCCGGCTCATCCCGCTGCTCGCGCCGCACCACCCGCAACTCGCGGGGTGGGTCCAGGCCCTGGGCGACGGCCCGCAGGACGTCACCTAGCCACCGAAGACACCGAAGACAGGAGGGGCCGGCCGTGGCCGAGCCGTCCCCGTGAGGAGTCCGATGGATCCGTTCTGGAAGCCGCGCCAGGTCGGCCCGCAAGGCGAGCAGACTTCCGTGCCCTACATGAGGGCGTCCTACCCGATGACGCCCCCCCACGATGCGGACCAGGCGCGGCAGCGGGTGCGCGAGTTGGTCGAGGCGCTGCGACCCGATGGGGTCGACGAGGGCACCGGGGCGGCACTCGACCCACTGATCCAATCCTGGACCGCCGGGTGGCTGGCCGGGATCGACGCCGAGCACACCGACCACACAGGCATGATCGACGTGCAGATCGGCTCGGCCAAGGAGCAGCTCGCCCGGGCCCAGAGCGCCCATGACCACGACCTGTACCGGCTCGAGCTGGCGCGGCGGGACCACACCGAGGCCCGGCGCATGCTCGGCGACGACTCCGGCTCGGTTCGGGTGCCGCCGGCCGGACCGGAGCACGCGACGCGGACGACGATCTTCGAGGAGCCCGCATGACCATCGAGACGCCGGACCGCCCGCCGGGAGGGCGGCCGCGACCGGAGCGACGGCTGGCCTCCTACCGGGAGCCGGTACTGCTGCCCGAACGAGGCATCCGGGAGCTGGTGACCGGGTGGTGCCTCGTCGGTGTTGCGCTCGCCGGCGACCTCGCGGCCTTCTTCATCGTGCTCGCGGTGCTGTTCGAAGCCGCCCCGCTGTTCATCCTGGCGGTGTCGCTCGGTTTCGCCGTGGGAGCCATCCTCGTCACCCACGCGATCGGAAAGGAGCTCGCCGAGCGGCGCTGCGCCGAGCCGAAGGCCAACACGGTCCTGCTGGTCGGGGCCGTCGTGGCGTGGCTGATGCTCGGGTTGACGGCGTTCGTGGCTCGCTACCGCTTCGGACCGGAGCGAACCGGCGACGCCGGTGGTGCAGTGTTTCCCTCCGGCGCCGCGGAGCTCGCTCCGGCGACGGGCGGTGGTGGCGGTCAGGCACTCGCGGCCGCGGGTCTGTTCGCCGCGCTTTACCTGGCGAGCGGCATCGGCGCTATCTACGTCAGCTACCGCTGGTTCAACCCCCTGGCCGCCGCCTACCGTCGGGCGGGCCGACACCTTGGTCGAGTCGCCGCGGCCGAGACGGAGAGCCGGGCCGTGCTGGTTCGCGCCGAGCACGTGCTCGACCAGCTCGAACGGGACTACGAGCGCGAGACGGACCGGTGGCGCGCTGCTCGCGAGCAGGCCGCCGCCCTGATGCTCGAGCTGCAGAACTACGCGCGGAACCTGATGGCCAGCGCCACCCAGGACCCGGCCTCGACCGACGGGCTGACCGGCACCGGCCCGTACCCGCTGATCGGTGGGTTGCACCCCAGGCCGGTCGCCGGTGCGGCTGATGCGCGGGAGGTGTCGAGTGAGCCCCCCGAGAACGAGCTCGGCGACGGGAGACCGCGGCCATGATGCTGGCCCGTGGTCGTCCCCGGGGGGCTTTCGCCGGAGCCATCGCCGTGCTCGCCGTCGCGTGCTCCCTGCTGGCCGGTTGCGGTGGCGGTCCGGAGGCCACCGGAGCTGGCGCAGCCGCTGGCGGTGACGCCCGCATCAGCTGCCCGGTGCCCGACGGGCCGATCGCGGTCGCCGTGTCGGGGCGGGCGAACAGCCCGGCACCGGCGCTGCCACCGGTCGCCGAGCGGATCGTGAGCGAGTCGGTGGAGCGGGTACCGATCGACGGTACCGGGCCGAGGCTGACCCTGGTGGGCATCGACGGCCGGCCGGAGCCGCTGGGCAGCGCGGCGTTCTCGCCTCGGAGCCAGAACGACATCGCGGTCGGCAGGGAGCGCCGGACCTTCCTTGACAGCTTCCGGCAGTCGGTCGCCGCGGTCCGGGCGAAGGTTCCCCAGGTCGACGCCCTGGCGGCACTCGACGTGGCGGCCCGCGCCGCTGGTGCCGGTGGGCAGTCCGGAACGGTGGTGTTCATCGACTCCGGTCTGCAGACCGTGGATCCCCTGGACTTCCGCCAGCCGGGTGTGCTCGACGCCGACCCGGTCGAAGTCGTGGACTTCCTCGAGCGGACCGATGCCATTCCGAACCTCAGTGGTCTCACCGCCATCTTCGTCGGCATCGGGGACACCGCTCCACCGCAGGAGGCCCTCGACGTCGCCCGGCGCGAGCGCCTCGCGATCCTGTGGTCGGAGATTGCCAAAGCCGGTGGCGCCGCCTGCGTGCACCTGGACGACGCGCCGCGGGGTGGAGCGGCTCCCACCGGAGTGCCTCAGGTGGGCACCGTCCCGGTGCCCCCACCACCGGTCCCTGACTTCTCCGCGCTCGGCCCTACCGTCCTGCCCGATGACGACACCGTCGGGTTCGTCCCCGGACAGGCGGTGCTTCGGGACCCGCAGGCGGCAGCCGAGGTGCTGCGGCCGTTCGCTGAGTGGTTGCTCGCCGATCGCACCCGAAGCGTCGAGCTGACCGGCACCACCGCGCGCTTCGGCGACCTCGCAGGCCAGATCGAGCTGGCCACCCGTCGGGCGGAGGCGATCAAAGAGGTCCTGGTGGACCAGGGGGTCGACCCAGCACAGATCACCACGCGTGGCGTCGGCAGCCAGTTCCCCGAGTATGTGAACGACCAGGCCGGCGACGGGTCGTTGCTGCCCGGTCCGGCCGCCGCAAACCGCACCGTCCGGATCGACCCAAGCGAGTAACCCTCGGACTACGGTCCTTCTGTCGGCAAGGTCGGGGCGCTGCCGGTGGTCGTTGTCGCGCTGGTGAACGTTGTCGGTCTGGTTGGCGGTGGCGGTCTCGTCGTAGTCGGTCTCGTCGTGGTTGGTCTCGTCGGTGTGGTGGGAGTGGCCGCGGTGCTGCTCGTCGGCGGGGCGGACGTGGTGGGCACCGTGCTATCCGCCGGCGGGGGCGGTGGCGGGGGACCCGGAGCGGGCGGCGGCGCCGGG
>DASQWR010000120.1:0-2030 GCA_035640155.1 Pseudonocardiaceae bacterium | reverse complement strand
GCTCGAGGCGGCAGGCTCCGCAGCGCCGGTTCCGCAGCAGCGCGGCGCCGGTGCCCCCCCGCCCCCGGACCCGCTCGTAGAGCGCCAGCAGATCCCCGGGCAGGCCGGCGACGAGAGAGCCGCGCTCCCCGGTGCGTCGGGCCTCGGCGGCGTCCAGGTCGGCCAGCGCCTCGTCACGCCGCCGGGTCGCGTCGGTCAGCCGCTGCTCGGTCTCGACGAGAGCGGCACGGGAGCGCTCGAGCTCAGCACCGGTGGCCTCCCGCTGTTCCATCACCTCGAGCAGGTCGTCCTCCAGGCTGGTCTGGCGGCGGGCCAGGGTGGCCAGCTCGTGCTGCAGGTCCTCCAGCTGCTTGCCCGAGGAGATGGACCCGGAGTCCAGCAGGCTGCGGTCCCGGCTCTCCCGGGCACGGACCTGGTCGATCTCGGCCTCGAGCTTGCGGATGTCGCGGTCCAGGTCTCCCACCGTCGTCTCCGCGACGACCAGCGCGTCCCGCCCGGCCTGCAGCTCGCGCTCGGCCGCCTGCACCTCGGCGAGCTCGGGCAGGCTCCGGCGCCGGTGCGCGACCCGGGCAAGCTCGGCGTCCACCTCGGCGAGATCGAGCAGGCGGCGCTGCGCCGCGGGGTCAGCGTTCACCGCGGGGCCCTCCCTCGAACTCGGCCGCACCGACCGTCCACGGGTCGGTCCGGCGGTGGGACACGGAAACGTCCACGGTACCCGCGAGCGCCTCGACGATCACCGACGCCGCCTGCGCGCACCACGGCCACTCCCCCGCCCAGTGCGCGACGTCGACCAACGCCGGGCCGCCCGCGGCGAGGTGCTCGGACACCGGATGGTGCCGCAGGTCCGCGGTGACGTATGCGTCGACGCCCGCAGCGCACGCGGTGGGGAGCAGGGAGTCCCCCGCGCCGCCGCACACCGCGACCCGGCGGATCGGACGGTCCGGGTCGCCCGCCGCGCGCACCCCCCACGAGGTGGATGGCAGCGCGCGGGCCACCCGGGCGGTGAACTCGCGCAGCGACTGCACCGCCGCAAGCGCCCCCACCCGGCCGAGACCGGTGGACGCGGGCAGCTCACCCTGCTCGTGCAGGTCGTACGCGGGCTGCTGGTAGGGGTGCACCGCGTGCAGCGCCTCGAGCACCGCCCGGCGGCGGTGCCGCGGGAACACCATCTCGATCCGGGTCTCGGCGAACCGGGCCAGCTCGCCCACCCGGCCTGCCACCGGCTGCGCCCCCGGCAGTGGCCGGAACTGCCCGGTGCCTTCCACCGTCCACGCGGCGTGGCTGTAGGCGCCGACGTGTCCGGCCCCGGACTCGGCCAGCGCGTCGAGCACCCGGTCGGCGTCGCGCACCGGGACCGCAACGGCGAGAGTGTCCAGCGCCTCGACTGGCCGCGGCGCCAGCGCCCCGGTGACGGTGACACCGAGCACCGCGGCGAGCGCGTCGGACACCCCGGGGTCGGCCGAGTCGGCGTTGGTGTGCGCACAGAACAGCCCTACCCCGGCGCGGATCAGGCGGTGCACCAGCGCTCCCTTGGGGTCGCCGGCGGGCACACCGTGCACCCCGAGCAGCAGCAGCGGGTGGTGCGTGACCAGCAGTTGCGCGCCCGCGTCGACTGCCTCGTCCACGGTCTCGGCAACCGGGTCCACCGCGATCAGCACCCGCTGCACGGGTTCGTCGGGATCACCACAGACGAGCCCGACCGCATCCCAGCTCTCGGCGAGCGCGGGCGGGTAGGCGGTTTCCAGGGCGGCCACGACGTCCCGGACCGTGGCGGTCACACCGGCACCTCGGCGAGCGCGGCGCGCAGCGCGTCCACCAGTACCGCAGCCACCTCGGGGGGGCGGACCGCGACCCGCAGGTGGTCCGGGGTCAGCCCGGGGAAGGTGTCGGCGCGGCGCACCGTGATGCCGCCGTGGCGCAGCGCGGCGCGCACCCGCTCCCCGCCGGGCACCCGCAGCAGCAGGAAGGGCGCCGCCGCCGGGGTGTGCACGTGCACGCCGGGTATCGCACCGAGCTCGGCCACCATCCAG
>DASQWR010000119.1:0-16147 GCA_035640155.1 Pseudonocardiaceae bacterium | reverse complement strand
GTGGCCGGCGCCCGGGTGTCGCTGGTCACCGAGCGGGCCGCAGCGGGGCTGTCGGAGACCAGCACACCCCAGGGCCTGGTCGCGGTCTGCCCGGTGCTCGGCGTGCCGGCGGGTTCCGCGCTGTGCGGCGTCCGCCTCGCCGCCGTGCTGGTCGGGGTCGGCGAGCCGGGCAACGCGGGCACCGTGGTGCGAGTGGCCGACGCCGCCGGGGCCGGCGCGGTCCTCTTCGCCGGGCACACCGTCGACCCGCACAACGGCAAGTGTGTCCGCGCCTCCGCCGGCAGCCTGTTCCACGTCCCGATCGCTGTCGAGCCCGACCAGCGGCACGCCGTCCGGGCCTGCCGGGAGGCCGGGCTGCGGGTGCTCGCGACCGACGGCGCCACCGGGCGTGATCTCGACGATGCAGTCGACGACGGAACCCTGCAGGCGCCGACCGCGTGGCTGTTCGGCAGCGAGTCGCACGGCCTGCCGCGCGAGCTGCTCGCCGCTGCGGACGGTGCGGTCGCGGTCCCACTGCACGGCCGTGCGGAGAGCCTCAACCTGGCCACCGCTGCTGCGGTGTGCCTCTACGCCAGCGCCCGGGCCCACCGCCGGAGATCCGCGGCGCACCCACCGGCTGCAATCACTTAGCATCTCCCTCACGCTCCACCGACCGTCACGGCTGGTCGTGCTCGGAGAACGATCCACCTGAGACCCAGGAGTCCCGCACATGCCCGAACCCGACGACGCCTACGACCCCGAGGCGGTCTCCGTGCTCGCGCCCGAGGCGTTGGCGCAGGCTGTCGAGGAGGCCACCAAGGCGTTCGCTGCCGCTGCGGACCTCGACGCGTTGGCCGCGGCGAAGCCGGCGCACCTGGGCGACCGTTCCCCGTTGCTGACGGCACGCCGCGCGATCGGCGCCCTGCCGCCGCAGGCCCGGGCCGAGGCCGGCAAGCGCCTGCACGAGAGCCGCAGTGCGGTGCAGGCCGCGTACGAGGATCGGCGGGCGGCGCTGCATGCCGAGCGCGACGTGTGGACGCTGCGCGGGGAGACCGTCGACGTCACGTTGCCGTGGGACCGCGTCCCGGTCGGCGCCCGGCACCCGGTCACCATGCTGGCCGAGCGGATCACCGACGTGTTCGTCGGCATGGGGTACGAGGTGGCCGAGGGCCCCGAGCTCGAGTCCGAGTGGTTCAACTTCGACGCGCTCAACTTCGGCAAGGACCATCCGGCGCGCACCATGCAGGACAGCTTCTACACCGCCCCCCCGACATCAGCGTCCTCCGGGTCCGCGTCCTCCAGATCTGGACAGGTGCTGCGCACGCACACCTCTCCGGTGCAGATCCGCGCCCTGCTGGAGCGGGCACTGCCGGTCTACGTGGTCTGCCCCGGCCGCACCTTCCGCGCCGACGCGCTGGACGCCACCCACACCCCGGTCTTCCACCAGGTGGAGGGGCTGGCGGTGGACAAGGGCCTCACCATGGCGCATCTCAAGGGCACCCTGGACGCGTTCGCCCGCGCCATGTTCGGTGGATCCTCCCGGATCCGGCTGCGCCCGTCCTACTTCCCCTTCACCGAGCCGTCCGCGGAGCCGGACGTGTGGTTTCCCGAGAAGAAGGGCGGTGCCGGCTGGGTCGAGTGGGGCGGCTGCGGAATGGTCCACCCCAACGTGCTGCGCACCTGCGGGATCGATCCGGACGTCTACTCGGGCTTCGCCTTCGGGATGGGCGTCGAGCGCACCCTCATGTTCCGCAACGGTATTGCCGACATGCGGGACATGGTGGAGGGCGACATTCGCTTCACGACGGTCTTCGGGACGGAGATGTAGTGATGCGCGTCCCGGTCGCCTGGTTGTCGGAGCATGTCGCGCTGCCCGATGGCAGCCAGTCCCCCACCCCGGCCGATCTCGCCGAGGCGTTCGTCCGCGTCGGCCTGGAGGTCGAGCACCTCCACACCCTCGGTCCGGTGACCGGACCGCTCGTCGTCGGACGGGTGCGGGAGATCGAGGAGCTGACCGGCTTCAAGAAGCCGATCCGGTACTGCCAGGTCGACGTGGGAGAGAGCGCTCTGATCGGCATCGTCTGCGGCGCGACGAACTTCGCCGTTGAGGACCTGGTGGTCGTGGCCCGGCCCGGTGCGGTGCTGCCGGGGGGGTTCGAGATCACAGCGCGCCAGGCGTACGGCCACACGTCGGAGGGCATGATCTGCTCCGCGCGTGAACTGGGCCTGGGTGAGGACCACAGCGGTATCCTGGTGCTGCCGGCGGATGCGACGACGTCCGGTGAGTCCGCGCTGGAGGTCCTCGGCCTCGACGACACGGTGATCGAGCTGGCGATCAACCCCGACCGCGGGTACTGCTTCTCGGTGCGGGGCCTCGCGCGCGAGCTGGCCTGCGCGTACGACGTGCCCTACGGCGACCCGGCGCTGCTGGAGGTGCCCGAGGTCGAGCAGCCCTGCTGGCCGGTGCACATCGAGGACCTGGTCGGGTGCCGGCGGTTCGTGGTCCGGCGGGTCACCGGGGTCGACCCGGCCGCGTCGAGCCCGTGGTGGATGCAGCGGCTGCTGCAGCTCGCCGGCATGCGGTCGATCTCACTCGCCGTCGACGTCACCAACTACGTGATGCTCGAGCTCGGCCAGCCGCTGCATGCGTTCGACGCCGAGCGCCTGGACGGCGACATCGTGGTGCGCCGCGCCGCTGCGGGGGAGACCCTCACCACCCTGGACGGGATGCGGCGCCAGCTCGACCCCGACGACATGGTGGTGTGTGACGCCACCGGGCCGGTGTCGCTGGCTGCGGTGATGGGTGGGGCGAGCACCGAGATCGGTGAGGGCACCACCGACCTGCTGCTGGAGGCCGCGATCTGGGACCCGGCGACGGTCGCGCGCTCGGCCCGGCGGCACAAGCTGCCCAGCGAGGCCGCGAAGCGCTTCGAGCGCTCGGTCGACCCCGCGTTGCCGCCGGTCGCCGCCGAGGTGGCCGCGCAGCTCCTGGTGCGCTACGGCGGCGGCACGATCGCCGACGGGCGAACCGATGTCGGCCGGGCCCAACTGCCCCGCCCGGTGACGATGCCGCTGGACCTGGCCGACCGGGTGGCCGGGGCCCGCTACCAGCATGGCGCCGCGGTGCGGCGGCTCACCCAGATCGGGTGCCGGGTCGAGGTGACCGGCAACGGTGGCACCACCGCGATCATCGCCGTCCCCCCCACCTGGCGTCCCGACCTCGTGCAGCCCGCCGACCTGGTGGAGGAGGTGCTGCGGCTGGAGGGCTACGACACCATCCCGTCCGAGCTGCCCCCCGCGCCGCCCGGCCGGGGGCTGTCGGTCGGGCAGCGGCGACGCCGTGCGGTGTCCCGAGCGCTGGCCGCGGCGGGCTACGTCGAGGTGCTGCCCAGCCCGTTCGTCTCCGCGAGGATCTGGGACACCTTCCGCCTCGCGGAGGACGATCCGCGCCGGTGCACCAGCAGGGTGCTCAACCCCCTGGAGGCCAACCGTGACCAGCTCGCCACCACCCTGCTGCCCGGGTTGCTCGAGATGCTGACCCGCAACGTCGCCCGCGGCCAGCGCGACGTCGCGCTCTACGGCGTGGCCCAGGTGATTCTGCCCCACGCCGACCCGCCCCCGGCGCCGGAGCTCGGCGTCGGGAGCCGTCCGAACGAGATGCTGCTGGCCGCGCTGCTGGAGTCGTTGCCCGCGCAGCCGCTGCACGTCGGCGCGGTGCTGGCCGGGCAGTGGGAGCGCTCGGGCTGGTGGGGCCCCGGCCGGGCGGTGTGCTGGGCCGATGCGATACAGGCTGCCCGCGTGGTGGGCCGTGCCGCCGGGACGGAGCTCGCGGTGCACGCCGCGGTGAACCCCCCGTGGCATCCGGGCCGCGGCGCCGAGCTGCGGGTGGCGGACCAGCCGGTGGGCCATGCCGGTGAGCTGCATCCCGCGGTCGTCGAGGTGCTCGGCCTCCCGCCGGGCACCTGCGCCATGGAGCTCGACCTCGACGCGATCCCCGTCGACGAGCAGTACCCGGCTCCGCTCGTGTCGCCGTACCCGCCGGTGCTGCAGGACGTCGCGCTGGTGGTCGACGCCGCACTGCCGGCCTCCGAGCTCGCCGCGACGCTGCGCTCCGGGGCGGGGGAGCTGCTCGAGGAGGTGCGCCTGTTCGACGTCTACACCGGGGAGAAGCTGGGCGAGGGCAAGCGCTCGCTGGCGTTCGCGCTGCGTTTCCGGGCGGCTGACCGCACCCTCACCGTGGACGAGGCCAGCGGCGCTCGGGACGCCGCGGTGGCCGCCGCAACTGAACGCCACGGGGCAGCGCTGCGGTCCTGACGCCGGTCCTGACGCTGGCGGATCGCCACCCGCCAGCGGTGGAATAAAGTTGCAGCGCCGTGCATACTGATTCTCATGACGACCAGGGTGGCGGTGGCGGGCGCGAGCGGCTACGCGGGCGGGGAGCTGCTCCGCCTGCTGCTCGGCCACCCCGAGGTCGAGATCGGTGCGCTCACCGCCGGGGAGAGCGCGGGTAGCACACTCGGCGAGCACCATCCGAACCTGGTTCCGCTGGCCGACCGGGTGCTCGCCGGGTCCTCGCCGGAGGAGCTGGCCGGGCACGACGCGGTGTTCCTCGCGCTGCCCCACGGGCACTCCGCTGCGCTGGCCGCCGCGCTCCCGGCCGACGGCATCGTCATCGACTGCGGAGCCGATTTCCGGCTTACCGACCCCGCCGCCTGGACGCGGTGGTACGGCTCCGCGCACGCGGGCAGCTGGCCCTACGGGCTTCCCGAGCTGCCCGGTCACCGCGAGCGGCTCCGGGGCGCGCGGCGCATCGCCGTACCCGGGTGCTATCCCACGGTGGTGAGCCTCGCCCTGGCACCGGCGCTGGCCGCCGGCCTGGTCGAACCGGACGTGGTGATCACCGCGGTGACCGGCGCGTCGGGGGCCGGGCGCGCCCTGAAGCCACACCTGCTCGGCTCGGAGCTGATGGGGTCCGTCAGTGCCTACGGCCTGGCGGGCGCCCACCGGCACATCCCGGAGATCCGGCAGAACCTGACCGCGGTGGCCGGCCGGGGGGTGTCGGTGTCCTTCACCCCGGTGCTCGCGCCGATGTCCCGCGGGATCCTCGCCACCTGCACCGCCGTGCTGGCGTCCGGAGTGGACACCGCGGCGGTCCGAACCGCCTACCGCGGCGCCTACGACGGCGAGCCCTTCGTCCACCTGCTGCCCGGCGGGCGGTGGCCGGTCACCGGCGCCACGGTCGGGTCCAACGCGGTGCACCTGCAGGCCGAGGTGGACGTCGACGCGCACCGCCTGGTTGCGGTCGGAGCGATCGACAACCTCACCAAGGGCACCGCGGGCAACGCGGTGCAGTGCTTCAACCTGGCGTCCGGGCTGCCGGAGACCACCGGGCTGCCCGTCGCGGGGGTGGCGCCGTGATGGAGCTGACCGTGCGGCGCCACACCGAGCAGCTTGCCGTGTGCCAGCTGCCCCCAGACGCCCCGCTGCCCAGCTGGGCCGCGGCTCCCGGCAAGCTGCGGGCGGCGGTCCGCAGCGGCCACGAGCTCTCGATCGTGTGCGCCATCGCGGCGGTACCACCCGAGGTCAGGCACGAGGGACCGTTCACCGGCTTCGAGGTGCAGGGCCCGCTCGACCTGGGGCTGACCGGGGTGCTGGCCGCCCTGCTCGCCCCGCTGGCGGCCGCCACGGTCAGCGTGTTCACGCTGTCCACCTTCGACACGGACTGGATCCTGGTGCCCTCGATGCAGCACGGGGCTGCCACCACGGCGCTGGAGCGTGCCGGTCACACCGTGCTCCAGCCGGGAGAGCACGGACCCGGGGAGGAAGCATGAGCGTCATCGCACCCGCCGGCTTCCGCGCCGCGGGCGTCGCGGCGGGCATCAAGGCCTCCGGCGGTGCCGACCTCGCGCTGGTGGTCAACGACGGCCCGTCGGATGCCGCCGCGGGGGTGTTCACCCGCAACCAAGTGCAAGCCGCCCCGGTGCTGTGGTCGCGCCAAGTGCTCTCCGAGGGGCGGCTGCGCGCAGTCGTGCTGAACTCCGGCGGTGCCAACGCCTGCACCGGTCCAGGTGGCTTCCAGGACAGCCACGTCACCGCCGAGCAGGTGGCGGCTCGGCTCGGCTGCGGCGCGATCGGCGTCGCGGTCTGCTCCACCGGCCTGATCGGTGCGCGGCTGCCGATGACGGCCGTCCGGTCCGGGGTGGACGCGGCGGTCACCGCGCTCGGCAGCGGCCCGGAGTCCGGTCTCGCCGCGGCGACCGCGGTGCTCACCACCGACACGGTGCCCAAGCAGGCCCTCGTAACGAGCCCGGCAGGGTGGCGCGTCGGCGGGTTCGCCAAGGGCGCCGGCATGATCGCGCCGAGCTTCGCGACCCTGCTCGGCGTGCTGACCACCGATGCCGACGTCGACGCGCCCACGCTGGACGCCGTGCTGCGCAGCGCCACCACGAGCACCTTCGAGCGGCTCGACATCGACGGCAGCTGCTCCACCAACGACACCGTGCTGCTGCTGGCCTCCGGCGCGGCGGGCGCCGCGGTGGATCCAGCAGAGTTCGCCGCTGCCGTCCGGCAGGTCTGCTACGACCTGGTGCGGGGCCTGCAGGCCGATGCCGAGGGTGTGACCAAGGAGATCGCGGTCGTCGTGCGCGGAGCGTCGTGCGAGGCGGACGCGCTGGTCGCGGCGCGCGGGGTGGCGCGCGACAGCCTGGTCAAGGCGGCGTTCTTCGGCTCCGACCCGAACTGGGGTCGGATCGCGGCCGCGGTCGGCGCCTCCGCGGCGCAGGTCCGGGCGGAGACCCTCGACGTGCGGATCAACGGGGTGCTGCTCTGCGCCGGCGGCGCCGCGGCTGGTGAGCGCCGCGTCGCCGACCTCTCGGGTCGCGACATCCTGGTGGAGGTCGACCTGCACCTCGGTGACGGGACCGCGACGGTGCTCACCACCGACCTCTCGCCCGGCTACGTCGACGTGAACAGCGCGTACCCGACATGACGATCGAGACGGCAGCGGCCAAGGCGGCGGTGCTCGCCGAGGCGCTGCCCTGGCTGCAGCGCTTCCACGGTGCCACGGTCGTCGTCAAGTACGGCGGCAACGCGATGCTCGACGACGAGCTCAAGCGGGCCTTTGCCCAGGACATGGTGTTCCTCCGGCTGGCCGGTCTGCGTCCCGTCGTGGTCCACGGCGGCGGTCCGCAGATCACCGCGATGCTCGGCCGGCTCGGCATCGCAGGGGAGTTCCGCGGCGGCCTGCGGGTCACCACTCCGGAGACGATGGACGTTGTGCGGATGGTGCTCGTCGGCCAGGTGGGCCGGGAGCTGGTGGGGCTGATGAACTCGCACGGTCCGTACGCGATCGGGATGTCCGGAGAGGATGCGCAGCTGTTCACCGCGGCCCGCCGCCCGGCGATCGTGGACGGGGCGCCCGTCGACGTCGGGCTGGTGGGCGATGTGATCGGGGTGAACCCGGACGCGGTCCTCGACATCGTCGCGGCCGGACGCATCCCGGTGGTGTCCACCGTGGCCCCCGACGTCGAGGGCGTGGTGCACAACGTCAACGCCGACACCGCCGCCTCCGCGTTGGCCATCGCCCTCGGCGCCGAGAAGCTGGTGGTGCTCACCGACGTCGAGGGGCTCTACGCCGACTGGCCGGATCGAGGCAGCGTGCTCTCGCACGTGACCGCTGACGAGCTCGAGGTCCTGCTGCCCGGCCTCGGGTCCGGGATGGCACCGAAGATGGAGGCCTGCCTGCGCGCGGTGCGCGGCGGCGTGCCCCGCGCCCACGTGATCGACGGGCGGCTCGCGCACTCGGTGCTGCTCGAGGTGTTCACCACCTCCGGCGTCGGCACGATGGTCTCGCCAGATGGGGTGCCGCCGGATGACCGGAAGGAGATCCAGGATGTCCACTGAGGATAGCCGCCGACGGTGGCAGGCCGCACTGATGGACAACTACGGCACTCCGCCGGTCGCGCTTGCGCGCGGAGCGGGTGCCGAGGTCTGGGACGTCGCCGGCCGGCGCTACCTCGACCTGCTCGGCGGCATCGCCGTGAACACGCTGGGTCACGCGCACCCGGCGGTGGTGCGCGCCGTCACCGAGCAGGTCGGCACCCTCGGACACGTCTCCAACTTCGCCATCAGCGAGCCGGCCCTGTGCCTCGCCGAGACCCTGCTCGACCTGCTCGGTGCCACCGGAACCGGTCGCGTGCTGCTCTGCAACTCCGGTGCCGAGGCGAACGAGACGGCCTTCAAGATCGCCCGCCGGACTGGCCGTCCGAAGATCGTGTCCACCGAGGGTGGCTTCCACGGCCGCACCATGGGCGCGCTCGCCCTCACCGGGCAACCCGCCAAGCGGGCACCCTTCGAGCCGATGCCGGCCGGCGTGGAGTTCGTCCCCTACGGCGACCGGGACGCTCTCGCGTCCGTCGTGGACGGCGACACCGCAGCCGTGGTGCTCGAGCCGGTGCAGGGCGAGAGCGGCGTCATCGTCCCGCCCGCGGACTACCTGCCGGCCGCCCGTGAGATCACCATGGGCCGAGGTGCCCTGCTCGTGCTCGACGAGGTGCAGACCGGCATCGGCCGCACCGGCGCGTGGTTCGTCCACCAGGCGGCCGGAATCATCCCGGACGTGGTCACCCTCGCCAAGGGTCTCGGCGGCGGGCTCCCGATCGGGGCCTGCGTCGCCATCGGGGACGCGGCGCACCTGCTCGAGCCCGGCCAGCACGGCACCACCTTCGGCGGCAACCCGGTGTGCTGCGCGGCCGCGCTCGCAGTCCTGCGCACCGTCGCCGCCGACGGGCTGCTCGACCACGCCGCGGCGCTCGGCAAGGAGATCGCCGCGGGGATCGAGGAGCTCGGGCACCCGCTCGTCGGCGGCGTGCGCGGCGCCGGCCTGCTGCTCGGCATCGCGCTCACCGCACCCAAGGCCGCCGACCTTGCCACCGCCGCGCGCGTCGCCGGCTTCCTGGTCAACCCGGTCCAGCCCGACACTGTCCGGCTCGCGCCGCCGCTGGTGCTCACCGACGCCCAGGCGCAGGAGTTCCTGACCGCGCTGCCAGGCCTGTTGGACCAGGTGCAGCTGGACCAGGTGCAGCCGGACGTGGTGTCGTGATGCCCAGGCACTTCCTGCGCGACGACGACCTCACCCCCGGCGAGCAGCTCGCCGTGCTCGACCGCGCTGACGCGTACAAGGCCGATCCGCTCGGCCACGCGCCGCTCACCGGGCCGAGGTCGATCGCGGTGATCTTCGACAAGAGCTCGACCCGCACCCGGCTCTCGTTCGAGGTGGGCATTGCTCAGCTCGGGGGCCACCCCCTCGTCGTCGATGCCCGCAGCACCCAGCTCGGTCGGGAGGAGACCGTCGAGGACACTTCGCGGATGCTCTCGCGCTACGTGGACGCCGTGGTGTGGCGCACCTTCGGCCAGCACCGGATCGAGGCGATGGCCAGCGTGTCCCGGGTGCCGGTGGTCAACGCGCTGACCGACCAGTTCCACCCCTGCCAGGTACTCGCCGATCTGCAGACCATCCGCGAGCGGCACGGGTGTCTCGCCGGGCTCACCCTGGCCTACCTCGGCGACGGCGCCAACAACATGGCGCACTCCCTGCTGCTCGGTGCCACCACCGCCGGGCTGAACGTGCGCATCGTCGCGCCGGACGGGTTCCGGCCGCTCGACGAGGTGGTGCTCGCCGCGAAGCACCGCGCATCGGACACCGGGGGCAGCGTCACCGTGCTCGCCGATCCGGTCGACGCCGATCCGCTCGAGGCCGTCGAGGGTGCCGACGTCCTGGTCACCGACACCTGGACCTCGATGGGCCAGGAGCAGGACGGTCTGGACCGGCTCACCCCGTTCCGGCGGCTGCAGCTGAACGCAGACCTGCTGGCGCGCGCCGCACCCGGCGCGATCGTGCTGCACTGCCTGCCGGCCCACCGCGGCAAGGAGATCACCGACGAGGTGCTCGACGGCCCCGCGAGCGCGGTGTGGGACGCGGCGGAGAACCGGCTGCACGCGCAGAAGGCGCTGCTGGCGTGGCTGCTCGAGCCGGGCCGGGACGTCGGCTCGGAGCAGCGGTGACCCTCACCAGGGCCGCTCGGCAGGCCCGGATCGTCGAGCTCGTGACGCAGCGCGCCGTGCGCAGCCAAGCGGACCTGATGGCCCTGCTCGCTGCCGACGGGTTCTCCGTCACCCAGGCCACCCTGTCCCGAGACCTCGACGAGCTGGGCGCGGTGAAGCTGCGCGGCGTGGACAGCGGAGCGCCGATCTACGTCATCCCCGAGGACGGCAGCCCGGTGCGCGCCGTCGAGGGCGGCACCGCGAAGGTGGCGCGGATGCTGTCGGAGCTGCTGGTCTCCGCCGACGCCAGCGCCAACCTGGCCGTGCTGCGCACTCCACCCGGTGCGGCACACTTCCTGGCCAGTGCGCTGGACCGGGCGGCGCTCACCGACGTGGTGGGCACCATCGCGGGGGACGACACCATCCTCGTCGTCGCCCGCGAACCCTGCACCGGTGCCCAGCTGGTGGAGCGCCTCGGGGCGCTGTCAGCACCAGCCGCGGCACTCCCTGACTGACATCGAGCACGAGGAGCAGCAACGATGACCGAGCGAGTGGTACTGGCCTATTCCGGTGGGCTGGACACTTCGGTGGGGATCGGATGGATCGCGCGCGAGACCGGCGCGGAGGTGGTCGCCGTCGCGGTCGACGTCGGCCAGGGTGGTGAGGACCTGGAGACGATCCGCAAGCGCGCGCTGGAGTGTGGTGCCGTCGAGGCGGTCGTCACCGACGCCCGTGACGAGTTCGCCGAGCAGTACTGCCTGCCGGCGCTGCAGGCCAACGCGCTCTACATGGACCGCTACCCGCTGGTCTCGGCGCTGTCCCGGCCGCTGATCGTCAAGCACCTGGTGGAGGCGGCGAAGTACCACGGGGCGTCCACCGTGGCGCACGGTTGCACCGGCAAGGGCAACGACCAGGTGCGCTTCGAGGTCGGCATCGGCGCGCTGGCGCCCGACCTGTCCGTCATCGCCCCGGTGCGCGACTACGCCTGGACCCGGGAAAAGGCGATCAGCTACGCGGAGGAGCGCAACCTCCCGATCGACGTCACTCAGCGCTCACCGTTCTCCGTCGACCAGAATGTCTGGGGCCGCGCGGTGGAGACCGGGTTCCTCGAGGATCTCTGGAACGCGCCGACCAAGGACGTCTACTCGTACACCTCGGACCCGGCGCAGTGGCACGGGCCGGACGAGGTGGTCATCGGATTCGAGTCCGGCGTCCCGGTGTCGATCGACGGCACCGCGGTCACCGTGCTGCAGGCGATCCAGCAGCTCAACGAGCGGGCCGGCGTGCACGGCATCGGCCGGCTCGACATGGTCGAGGACCGATTGGTGGGCATCAAAAGCCGCGAGGTGTACGAGGCGCCGGGCGCCCTCACCCTGATCACCGCGCACCAGGAGCTGGAGAGCGTCACCGTCGAACGCGACCTCGCCCGGTTCAAGCGGCAGGTCGACCAGCGCTGGGGCGAGCTCGTGTACGACGGCTTGTGGTTCTCCCCGCTCAAGCGGGCCCTGGACGCGTTCCTCGCCGACTCGCAGCGCAACGTGACCGGCGAGATCCGGATGGAGCTGCAGGGTGGCCGGACCGTGGTGAACGGGCGGCGCAGCGAACGCTCGCTCTACGACTTCAACCTCGCCACCTACGACGCCGGCGACTCCTTCGACCAGTCCCTCGCGAAGGGCTTCGTGCAGCTGTGGGGGCTGCCCTCCAAGGTCGCCGCTCGGCGGGATCTCGTCCGGGGAGACCAGTCTTCGTGACGTCACCGCGAGACCTGCTCGCATCGCATCCTGCGGGACACCCGCACCCGGGCGAGGGCCATCAACTCTGGGGTGGCCGGTTCGCTGGTGGACCGGCCGCCGCGATGGCAGCTCTGAGCGCGTCCACGCATTTCGACTGGCGGTTGGCGCCCTACGACATCCGCGGGTCCCGCGCGCACGCGCGGGTGCTGCGCGCCGCGGCCCTGCTCGACGACGCGGAGCTGAAGGGCCTGCTCGCCGCGCTGGACCAGCTCGAGGCCGACGTCGTCGC
Source organism: Pseudonocardiaceae bacterium (assembly GCA_035640155.1). Taxonomy (GTDB): domain Bacteria; phylum Actinomycetota; class Actinomycetes; order Mycobacteriales; family Pseudonocardiaceae; genus JALYQB01. The sequence goes on along the minus strand of DASQWR010000119.1, from coordinate 4,105 downwards.
TGGCGCGTTCCTCCCCGTGGCCGGAGACGAGGACGTTCACACCGCGCTCGAACGCGGCCTGATCGAGCGGGCCGGCCCGGACCTCGGCGGCAAGCTGCGCGCCGGGCGTTCCCGCAACGACCAGGTTGCCACGCTGCTGCGGATGTGGCTGCGCGACGCCGCCCGCCGGGTCGCCGCCGGCACCCTCGACGTCACGGACGCGCTGCTCGCCCGGGCCGCCGCGCACCCCGAGGCGCCGATGCCCGGGCGCACCCATCTGCAGCACGCGCAGCCCGTCCTGCTCGCCCACCACCTCGGGGCGCATGCCCAGGCGTTGCTCCGTGACGTCGAGCGGCTGCGGGACTGGGACGCCCGCACCGCCGTCTCGCCCTACGGATCGGGGGCGCTGGCGGGCTCGTCGCTGGGCCTCGACCCCGCCGCGGTGGCCGCGGAGCTCGGCTTCGACTCCGCGTGCGAGAACTCGATCGACGGCACCGCGTCGCGTGACTTTGCCGCGGAGGCCGCGTTCGTGCTCGCGATGCTGGCCGTGGACCTCTCCCGGATCGCCGAGGAGGTGATCCTCTGGGCGACCGCGGAGTTCTCCTACGTGACGCTGCACGACGCCTGGTCGACCGGGAGCTCGATCTTGCCGCAGAAGAAGAACCCCGACATCGCCGAGCTGTCCCGGGGTAAGGCCGGTCGGCTGATCGGCAACCTCACCGGCCTGCTCGCCACCCTCAAGGCGCAGCCACTGGCCTACAACCGTGACCTGCAGGAGGACAAGGAGCCGCTCTTCGACTCCGTCGAGCAGCTCGAGCTGCTGCTCCCCGCGGTGGCCGGGATGGTCGGCACGCTCGCCTTCCACACGGACCGGCTCGCTTCGCTGGCGCCCGCCGGCTTCACCCTCGCTACCGACGTCGCGGAGTGGCTGGTGCGCCAGGGCGTCCCGTTCCCGGCCGCGCACGAGGCGGCCGGCCGGTGCGTGCGGGTCGCGGAGTCCCGCGGGGTGGGTCTCGGCGATCTCTCCGACAGGGAGCTGGCGGCGATCCACCCGGAGCTGACCCCGGACGTCCGCGCCGTCCTCACCGTGGCCGGGTCGATCGCCTCCCGCGACGCGCCCGGCGGAACCGCCCCGGCGCGAGTCGCCGAGCAGCTCGCCCGGGCCCGCGAGCGAATCGCGATGCATCGGCAGTGGGCCGGGTGACCCTGTCCCGCCGGGTGACGCTGGCCCGCGAGCTGCTCGCAGTCGACGTGCTCGACGCCGCACGGCTGCTCCTCGGCTCCCACCTCCTGGCGGACACCCCTGACGGCGAGGTCGCGGTGCGACTCGTCGAGGTGGAGGCCTACCGGGGTGCCGACGACCCCGCCGCACACTCCTACCGGGGCCGCACCGCCCGCAACGCGGTGATGTTCGGCCCGCCGGGGCACCTCTACGTCTACTTCGTCTACGGGCTGCACTTCTGCGTCAACGTGTCGTGCCTGCCCGACGGCGAGGCGGGTGCGGTGCTGCTGCGCGCGGGCGAGGTCGTCTCCGGCCTGGACGTCGCGCACCGCCGGCGTCCCACCGCACGGTCCGCGGCGGATCTCGCCCGCGGCCCCGCGCGACTGGCCGCCCTGCTCGGCCTGGGTCGCGAGCACAACGGCGTCGACGTCACCGATCCGGCGTCCCCGGTCCGGCTGCTGACCGGCGACCCGATATCCGCCGCGCGGATCCGCACTGGTCCCCGGGTCGGCATCGCCGCGGCGCAGGACCGGCCGTGGCGGTTCTGGGTGGACGGCAGCCAGGCGGTGTCGGCCTACCGCCTCGGCACCCGGCGGCGGTCGCGGCCGGCGTGACGGGAGGATGGGGTCCGTGGGAGAGCACATCCTCGACGAGCTGGCCTGGCGGGGTCTTATGGCGCAGAGCACCGATCTCGACGCGCTGCGTCACGAGTGCGCTCGCGTCGATGAGGGTGGGGAGCCGGTGACCCTCTACTGCGGCTTCGACCCCACCGCGCCGAGCCTGCACATCGGGAACCTGGTGCAGCTCCTCACGATCCGCCGCTTCCAGCGGGCCGGACACCGGCCGCTCGCCCTGGTCGGCGGCGCCACCGGGCTCATCGGTGACCCGAAGCCGACCTCGGAGCGCATCCTCAACACCAAGGAGGCCGTCGCCGAGTGGGTGCAGCGGATCCACCGCCAGATCGAGCCCTTTCTGGACTTCGACGGGCCGCATGCCGCGCGGATGGTGAACAACCTCGACTGGACTGCACCGCTGTCGGCCATCGACTTTCTGCGCGACGTCGGCAAGCACTTCCGGGTCAGCCGCATGCTGGCGAAGGAGGCGGTCAGCGCGCGGCTGGCCTCCGACGCCGGCATCAGCTACACCGAGTTCAGCTACCAGCTGCTGCAGGGCATGGACTTCCTCGAACTGCTCCGCCGCTACGACTGCACCCTCCAGGTCGGCGGCAGCGACCAGTGGGGCAACCTCACCGCCGGGATCGACCTCATCCACCGGGTCGAGGGGCGTTCGGCACACGCCCTCGCCACGCCGTTGGTCACGAAGGCAGACGGGACGAAGTTCGGCAAGACCGAGAGCGGCACGGTGTGGCTCGACCCCCAGCTCACCAGCCCGTACGCGTTCTACCAGTTCTGGATCAATGCCGAGGACTCCCAGGTGGCCGGGTACCTGCGGGTGTTCACCGACCTCAGCCGGGAGGAGATCGCCGACCTGGAGCGCCAGACCGCCGAGCGACCGCAGCAGCGCGATGCCCAGCGTTGTCTCGCTGCGGCGGTGACCACCCTCGTCCACGGTGCTGCTGAGGCCGCCAGGGCCGCCGCGGCCAGCCAGGCGCTGTTCGGCCGCGGGGAGCTCAGGGAGCTCGACGAGGAGACCCTGTCGGCGGCGATGGCCGAGGCGCCCACCGGCGAGGTGCAGCTGTCCGAGCAGCCCACGATCGTCGACCTGCTGATGGCGTGCGGACTTGCCGAGAGCAGGGGAGCCGCCCGCCGCACGGTCCGCGAGGGTGGCGCGTCGGTCAACAACGCCAAGGTCGGCGACGAGGCGTGGACCCCCGCAGAGTCCGACCTCCTGCCCGGCCGCTGGTTGGTGCTCCGTCGCGGTCGACGTCACACCGCGGGCGTGCGGGTGCGCTGACCGCTCCCTGTCTTCCACGTCTTGACCAGGGCCGATACGCGGGGCGGTGCCGGTTTGACTTCTCCCGTGCGCACCACGTACGCTTGTCCCTGCTCGCAGGGAACGGACAAAACGCCATACCGAAGACGGTACGAGCGCCTGGCCGGACTGCGGGACTCTCGATCGGAGCAGCTGGTATGCTGGTCCGATCACCGGTTGGTCGGTCGGACCCCCTGGGTTCGGGTCGACGGGGCCGGTGTAGTGTGGAACAGGCCACCCCGGATCCGAGTCGCTCCCCGTAGCGACCGGGACGGTGCGTGTTCGTTCTTTGAGAACTCAACAGTGTGCCGAATGTCAGTGCCATGTTTGTTTGATCCCCGTGGCTCGGCCGGTTAGTCTTTGCGGTCGGGCCTGGGTTTCTTTGAGTTGTTTTTGGTTTGGCTAGTGATCAGAGCAGTGCCCTGGCACAGGTTTCGACTTCTGCAGGGGCGCTGTTTTCTGTTGGTCATTCAACGGAGAGTTTGATCCTGGCTCAGGACGAACGCTGGCGGCGTGCTTAACACATGCAAGTCGAGCGGTAAGGCCCCTTCGGGGGTACACGAGCGGCGAACGGGTGAGTAACACGTGGGTAACCTGCCCTCAGCTCTGGGATAAGCCCGGGAAACTGGGTCTAATACCGGATACGACTCCACATCGCATGGTGTGGGGTGGAAAGCCTTGTGCGGCTGAGGATGGACCCGCGGCCTATCAGCTTGTTGGTGGGGTAGTGGCCTACCAAGGCGACGACGGGTAGCCGGCCTGAGAGGGCGACCGGCCACACTGGGACTGAGACACGGCCCAGACTCCTACGGGAGGCAGCAGTGGGGAATATTGCGCAATGGGCGAAAGCCTGACGCAGCGACGCCGCGTGAGGGATGACGGCCTTCGGGTTGTAAACCTCTTTCAGCTCCGACGAAGCGAAAGTGACGGTAGGAGCAGAAGAAGCACCGGCCAACTACGTGCCAGCAGCCG
>DASQWR010000118.1:0-2840 GCA_035640155.1 Pseudonocardiaceae bacterium | reverse complement strand
CTCGGCTAGTTGTTCACAGACCGCGAACCGTGGACACCGAAGCGGTTGTGCAGGCTGTCCAGCTCCTACACCCGGCGCCGAGCGCGTTGCTCCAGCCCGTCGAGCAGGTCGCGGGTGATTGGGCTGTGCCGGATCAGCTGCGGTGCTATCCGGTCGGCGCTGTCTAGGTGCCGCAGCGCTTCGGCATCCCGTTCCCCATCGCAAGACGCCAGCGCCCGCGCGAGATCGAGGTTGTAGTTGCCCGCGCGGGTGGCGCTGCCCAGCACATCCAGGTCGGGCACGTCCTGCTGGGCGCGCTCGTAGACTGCTGCCCCCTCGCCCAGGTCCGCGCCCACCGCGGCGCGCCGCAGTGCGACGCGCAACTGTGCCAGCTACCGCGCTCTGCAGCGGCTCGACGGCACGCCTGGCGGCCCCGCCAGCGCGAGGTCACCGTGCTTAGCTCAACCGCCCATCACTTCCCTCATCCGCTTGTCCATCTCCTCCGGCGACACGTCTTCGACGTGGCTGGCGATATGCCAGCGGTGCCCGAAGGGGTCGGTGAAGGCGGCGGCCCGGTCACCGTAGAACTGGTTCTCCGGCTTCATCAACGATTCGGCGCCTGCGTCGATCGCCGCGGCATAGGTGGCGTCGACGTCAGGGACGTAGACCATCACGGTCACCGGGCTGCCGCCGAGCTCGCGGGGACTCGGACCGCCCTGCGGTGACGCGTCGGCGAGCATCACGACCGAATCGCCGATCTCGAGTTCCGCGTGACCTATCTTGTCGTCGGGTCCGGGCATGCGCATCCGCTCCGTCGCGCCAAGAACCGAGACGTAGAACGCGATAGCGCCGGCCGCGCCGTCGACCGAGAGATAGGGGATGACGCGCGGGTAGCCGTCCGGGATTAGGTTGACCGTCATGCGAACCGCTCCTTCATCGCTGGCCTGGGACGGGGCCAACGTACATCCCGGGTCCGACAGCCGGAGCGGAACGCACGAGGACGACAACGTCGACCGGACTGCGCCAGACGGGAGGTGCACATTGTCATCAACGACCTTGAGCGGCAGCCGGTGTCGTCTGCTGCCGCTCCTACTGGTCAGTGGGTCGTCGGCTGTCGGGCGAGACACGGGCTGTCCGGGCCGCTGGCAGTAGGGGGCAATACGTGCAGCTTGCCCACGACCTGCGGAGGTTCGGCACGGTGGCCTCGACCACGTGGCCTGTCTGGGGTCCTTGATCTGCCCTGTGACGGCGGTAGCCGCGGGTCCCGGAGGTAACCTCGGCCAATGGTGACGGAGTCCGGAGCTCCAGGCCGGGTCGTGGCGGGCCGCTACCGGCTGCAGAGTCAGTTGGGGCAGGGCGGCATGGGGACGGTATGGCTGGCCACCGACGCCGTCCTGGGCCGCGAGGTCGCCGTCAAGGAGGTCCTCTTCCCGCCGTACCTCGCCATGCAGGAGTACCGGCTGCTGTTCGAGCGGACGATGCGCGAGGCCCGTGCCGCCGCGCGGTTCAAACATCCCCAGGTGACGACGGTGCACGACGTCATCGAGCAGGACGGCAGGCCGTGGATCGTGATGGAGCACGTCCCATCGAAGACCCTGGCTCAGGTGGTGCAGGAGAACGGTCCGATACCGGCGCACCTCGTCGCCCAGATCGGGATCGACCTGCTGGGCGGCCTGCACGCGGCGCACGAGGCCGGCATCGTGCACCGCGACGTCAAGCCAGGCAACGTCCTGATCGGAAAGGGGTGGCACGCCTGGCTCACCGACTTCGGGATCGCGACGTCGAGCGGGGACACCAGCCTCACCGGAACCGGCCTCCTGCTGGGCTCACCCTCCTACATGGCCCCCGAGCGCATTCGCGACGAGGAACCCGACCCGGCGGTCGACCTCTGGTCGCTCGGGGCGACGCTCTTCACCGCAGTGGAGGGCAGGCCCCCGTTCGAGCGGGGCGACCCCATGGCCACCCTGCTCGCGGTCACGACCGAGCCACCACCCGAGATGCCCGCCGCCGGGTCCCTCGCTCCGGTGCTGACGGGGCTGCTGACGAAGGACCCGGCGCGGCGGCTGACCGCCGAGCAGGCCCGAGCAGGCTTGGAGCGGGCGCTGGCGGAGCCGGTCGGCACCGCGCCCTACGCGCAACCCCGGCCCGCCGCGGCAGACGCCGAGAGCCGGGAGCGCGGCAACCGGGTCGAGCGCCTTGACCCGGCCGAGCTCTCGTCCATAGCCAGGGACGCGGCGAAGCGGCTCGCGGGCACGACCGTCCGAAAGATCGCTCGCAATGCGGCGAGCAGCGCGGCCATTCGGCTGGGAGGCGCACCGCAACCGCGACCCGGACCCGCTCCGGCCCGCCATCCCCGCCCGCCGAACCGCAGAGCCCGGCGGTTCCGGAGGCGGTGGGTCATGGTCCCGCTGGTGCTCGTCGGGATCGTGCTGGCGCTGCTGGTCGGGGTCGGGTTGGTGCTGTTGATCCTCCTGGGGGACATGCTGGGCGGCTAGCCAGCTAGTTTAGCTGCTCACAGCCGAACCAAGCGGGTCAACCCTGAACCCTGAAACACCGCGGCGCCGGTTTCGATCACCCCTGAGCCCACCGCACGGTTCGGCTGGATCTCGTGGTCGGGGTCGCCGAGGTGTTCGGCTCGATCCTCTCGCTCTCCCTGGCGGTGGCGGTCAGCGGCACGCAGAATATGCTCGACGACGCCGACTTCCGCGATCACGTCGCCGGTGCCCTTGTCGCCGTCACAGATCGCGACCGGCGGTTCGTTCGCAGGATCGCGGTCGAGACGCGACAGCTCGCCGAGGAGCGGTCCGACGGACACGGGGCGAAGGCGATGGCCGAGCTTGTTGCGCTCACTGACTCGGCAG
>DASQWR010000117.1:0-12197 GCA_035640155.1 Pseudonocardiaceae bacterium | reverse complement strand
ATCCCGGGACCGCACCCAGGCCGTGATCACCGCCTACGAGTCCGGCTTCATCAGTCCCCGGGAGGCCTCGAACTGACCAGCGACCGTGGTTGAGCGCGCTGTCGGTGCCCGGTTCTAGGGTCCCGCTGTGACCACGGTACTCGCGGGACAGCTCACGCCGTTCGAGCTCGCGCACGCGCTGGGCGTGCATCCGCCCACCCCCGAGCAGGCCGAGGTGATCGCCGCCGATCCGGCCGAGCCGGCCCTGGTCGTCGCGGGCGCCGGCTCGGGCAAGACCGAGACGATGGCCGCCCGGGTGGTGTGGCTGGTCGCGAACGGGCACGTCACCCCCGAGGCGGTGCTCGGCTTGACCTTCACCCGCAAGGCGGCGCAGCAGCTTGCCGAGCGGGTCCGGTCCCGGTTGCGCCGGCTGGCGGGTTCGGACGTGCTCGACATGGAGCGCCGGGCGCAGATGCTGGCCGGCGAGCCGACCGTGCTCACCTACCACGCCTACGCCGGGCGTCTGGTCGCCGAGCACGGGCTGCGGCTGCCCGCCGACCCGGGCGCCCGGCTGCTCACCGAGACCGGCGCCTGGCAGCTCGCGCACCGGGTCACCTCCACCTGGGAGCCCGACCTCGACCTGGACAAGGCGCCGCGCACCATCACCGGGTACCTGCTCGGGCTGGCCGGACAGCTCGCCGAGCACCTGCGCTCCCCCGACGAGCTGCGTGGGTGCACCGAGGCGCTGCTGGCCGCCGTGGCAGCGGCCCCGCCCACTCCCCGGCAGCGCGGTCCGCTACTCAAGGAACTCGCCAGGTACGTCGGTCCGCAGCGCGACCGGCTGGCCCTGCTGCCGCTGCTGGAGCGCTACACCGAGCTCAAGCGGCGCGACGGGGTGCTGGACTTCGGTGACCAGATGGGCATCGCGGCCCGGCTCGCCGAGACCCATCCCGAGGTGGGCGCGGCCGAGCGGGCCCGGTTCGGGGCGGTGCTGCTCGACGAGTATCAGGACACCGGGCACGCGCAGCGGGTGCTGCTGCGCGCGCTGTTCGGCGGGGGAGCGGCGCTGCCGGTGACCGCGGTGGGTGACCCCTGCCAGTCGATCTACGGCTGGCGCGGCGCCTCGGCGGCGAACCTGCCGCGGTTCACCACCGACTTCCCCCGGGCGGACGGGAGCCCGGTGGCTACCCACAGCTTGCTCACCAGCTTCCGCAACCCGCCCGAGGTCCTCGCCCTGGCCAACGCGGTCTCCGCCCGGCTGCGGGTCGAGGGGGTGCACGTCGGCGAGCTCTGCGCCCGGGACGGGGCGCCGGCCGGTGACGTCCGGTGCGCGCTGTTGCCCGACGTCCGCGCCGAGGTGGCCTGGGTCGCCGACGGGGTCGCGCACCGGTGGCACGCCGCGGTCCCCGAACGCAGCGTGCCGCCCACCGCCGCGGTGCTGGTCCGGCGGCGGGCCGACATGGCTCCGCTGGCCACCGCGCTGCGATCCCGTGGGGTGCCCGTGGAGGTCGTCGGCCTCGGTGGCCTGCTCGACACGCCCGAGGTGCGCGACCTGGTCAGCGTGCTGCGGTTGCTCGTCGACCCGCTGGCCGGCACCGCCGCGGTGCGACTGCTCACCGGTGCCCGGTGGCGGCTCGGCACCGCGGACCTGGCCGCTCTGTGGCGGCGCGCTCGCGAGCTCGCGCTGGGTGGAAACGGGCTTGGCGCCGGTGCGCAGCCAGGGGCGGCCGCCGCGGAGGACGTGCTCGCCGCGCTGCCCGGCGAGCTGCCAGGGGAGCAGGCCGAGCAGGCCGGCCTGGTCGACGCGCTGGACAGTCTCGGCGCCCCGGACCGTTACTCGGTCGACGGGTACATCCGGCTGCAACGGCTCGGCAGGGAGCTGCACGCCCTGCGCCGCCGCGTCACCCAACCGCTGACTGACCTGGTTGCCGACGCCGAGCGCACCCTGCTGCTCGACACCGAGTCCCTGGCCCGCCCCGGGCCAGCCGGCCGCGCCCACCTCGACGCCTTCGCCGACGTGGTCGCCGACTTCGCCGCCGCCAACCCGTCGGCCTCGCTGCCCGCGCTGCTGGACTACCTCGCCACCGCGGAGGACACCGAGGACGGCTTGGAGCCCGGGGAGGTGGAGGTGGCTCCCGACCGGGTGCAGGTGCTCACGGTGCACGCCGCGAAGGGCCTGGAGTGGGAGGTCGTCGCGGTGCCGCACCTGGTGACCGACGTCTTTCCCGGCCGGCGGCTCTCCGCGTCCTGGGTGCGCACCGTCACCGAGCTGCCGGTCGAGCTGCGCGGTGACCTGGCGGACCTGCCGACCCTGGTGCTGCCGCCCGGCGGGAACCAGAAGGAGCTCGCCGAGGCCATCGCCGCCCACGACGCAGCACTCGAGCAGCGTCGGCTCACCGAAGAGCGTCGGCTGCTCTACGTCGCGCTCACCCGGTCGGAGTCCGTGCTGCTGGTCAGCGGGCACCACTGGGGCGAGCGCGACGCAACGCCTCGCGGTCCGTCCGAGTTCCTCACGGAGCTGCGGGACGCCGAGCCGGGCTACACCGGCGAGCGGGCCGGCCAGGGTGTCGTCAGGCCCATGGTCGTCGGGCCCATGGTCGTCGACCGTTGGGCAGACCCACCCGCAGACGGCGAGGTCAACCCGCTGGGCACCAGCACCCGGGAGCTACCGTGGCCGGCGGACCCGCTCGGCGCCCGCCGCGACGGGCTGGAGCACGGCGCCCACCTGGTGCTCGACGCGCTCTCCCGGAGGACGGACGAGCCGGATTCGCAGGACCCGGAGGGCTGGCGAGCAGAGATCGACGTGCTGCTCGCCGAGCGGGCCGCCCGCCGCGGCGACGAGCGGGTGGCGCTGCCCGCGCACCTGTCGGTCAGCCAGCTCGTCGAGCTCGCCGGGGATCCGGGTGCGCTGGCCGCCCGGCTTCGCCGCCCGGTGCCGGTCGAGCCCAATCCGCTCGCCCGCCGTGGCACCGCCTTCCACGCTTGGCTGGAACGCCGCTTCGGCTCCACCCGGCTGCTCGACGTCGACGAGCTGCCCGGTGCCGCGGACGCCGGAGCCGCCCCGGACACCGAGCTCACCGCGCTGCAGAATGCCTTTCTCGCCAGCGAATGGGCGGCCCGGAGCCCGCACGACGTCGAGGTGCCCTTCGAGACCGTGATCGACGGGGTGGGGCTGCGGGGCCGGATGGACGCGGTGTTCGCCGAACCCGACGGCGGCTGGACCGTCGTGGACTGGAAGACTGGCGCGGTACCCGACCCGGCACACCTGCCCGCGGTGGGCGTGCAGCTGGCCGCCTATCGGCTGGCTTGGGCAGAGCTCTCCGGAACACCGCTGGAGCGGGTCCGCGCCGCGTTCCACTACGTGCGACACGACCACACCCTGCGCCCCGTCGACCTGCTCGATGCCGATGGCCTGCGAGACCTGCTGCGCACCGTCCCCGGTACGTGACCTCCATTCACGGGAGGCGGATTGAGTCGGTGACCACGATGAGACGCTGGCGAGGGTCATGCCGAGATTTGGTGCTGACTGGGCTCGCCCCAGAGTGCAGCGATCGGCACCGCGGTGATCGCTCCCCGAGCGGGAAGACCCATCGCCCGGTGTTCAGTACGGCCCCTGGGGCCCTACCTGCACAGCGGTACACGCTTCCGGTGTTGCTGGTGTATGGTACGTTCATGCCTCGAACGCGGACCAACGTCGAGATCGACGACGGCGCCCTACAAGTAGTGATGCGTCGGTACCGCCTCGCCACCAAGACTGAGGCGATCGACCTTGCACTGAGACGGCTGGCAGGGCAACCGATGAGCCGCGAGGAGGCGCTCGCGATGCGCGGTGCCGCAGCGTTGGACGAGGTCCCCGCCGAGGCGGCGCTCGGGCCGTGATTCTCGTCGACACCTCGGCGTGGGTTGAGTACGACCGGGCTACCGGCAGTCCGGTCGACGTCCGGCTGACCGCGCTGATCGGGGACACCGACGAGGTGGCGGTCACCGAACCGGTGACGATGGAAGTACTGGCCGGCGCCCGAGACGAGCGACGGGAGCGGGACCTGCGGCGCCTGCTCGACCGCTTCCATCTCCTGCGGTTCGATCCGGTCGTGCACTTCCCCGGCGCGGTGCGCATCTACCGAAGCTGCCGACGGGCCGGCGTGACGCCACCCGGCCTGATCGACTGCATGATCGCCGCCGTTGCGTCGGGCACCGCGACCCCGTTGCTCGCCCACGATCGGGACCTCGCCCGGATCGCCGAGGTGATCGACCTCGCGCTCGACGAACACTCCGTGGGTCTTGACTCGCGAAACTAGCGGGGGTCGCGGGAGGCCCGCAGCGCCCAGGCGACGAGCGGGACCTGCAGCGGCAGGCGGACCCACGCGGCGGCGCGGTAGGGCAGTGGCCTGTCCCGCCAGGCCAGCGCCATCTGCACGTTCGCCGGGAACACCCCGACGAACAGCGCGGCGGCGGCGAGTCCACCGCAGCGTCGGGTGCGTGCAGCGGCCACGGCGGCGGCGACCCCGAGCTCGGCGGCACCGGAGAGGTACGTCCAGCACCGGCGGGAACCGGGCAGCGCGCGCGGGACGATGGCATCGAACTGCTCCGGCGCCGCGAAGTGCAGCACACCGGTGGCGGCGAGCATCCCCGCGAGCGAGCGGGCGGGGCCGATTCGGCGACGGACCATGCGCGGCAGCCTGCCACCGCGCCATAGGCTGCACTTCGTGGGCACCGAATTCCATCAGCGTGCCGAAGTCGAGAGCAGGGCCGAGGATTGAAGCTTCCCCGCGGCGGTGTGGACCGGCTCAGCGACTCTCCGGACCATGCACTGGTCGGCGTGGTGCGGATGCCGGAGAACCGGCGCGGACCCGCTCAGGCGATCATCCGCCGGGTGATTGGAGCGGTACTGGCGCTGCTGGCCACGGTGTGCATGGTCTACCTGGACCGGGAGGGTTACCGGGACGCCAACGACGACGGCGTGTCGGTGCTGGACTGCTTCTACTACGCCACGGTGTCGCTCTCGACCACGGGTTACGGCGACATCACCCCGACCTCTGAGAGCGCCCGGCTGGCCAACGTCCTGGTCATCACCCCGCTACGGGTGCTGTTCCTCATCGTGCTGGTCGGAACCACGCTCGAGGTGCTCACCGAGCGGTCCAGGCAGGCGCTGAAGATCCAACGCTGGAGGCACAAGGTGCGCGACCACATCGTCGTGATCGGGTACGGCACCAAGGGCCGTTCGGCGGTCAACGCCCTGCTCGGCGACGAAGCGGAGCCCACCGGGATCGTGGTGGTCGACACCGACCCCGCTTCCCTGGAGGCGGCGTCGTCGCTGGGACTGGTGACGGTCAACGGCAACGCGAGCCGGTCCGACGTGCTGCGGCTGGCCGGGATCACCCGGGCCCGCTCGGTGGTGGTCGCCGCGAACCGGGACGACACCGCCGTGCTGGTCACCCTCACCGCCCGCGAGCTGGCGCCGAAGGCGCACATCGTCGCGGCAGTGCGGGAGGCGGAGAACGTGCACCTGCTGCGCCAGTCCGGAGCCGACACGGTGGTGGTCTCCTCCGAGACAGCGGGACGGTTGCTCGGGATGGCCACCCATACGCCGACGGTGGTGGAGCTGGTGGAGGACCTGCTCACGCCCGCCACTGGGCTCGCGATCGGAGAGCGGCCGGTGGAGCGTTCCGAGATCGGAGGATCGCCCCGGCACCTGGCTGACATCGTGCTCGGCGTGGTGCGTCAGGGACGGCTGTTCCGGGTGGACGCGCCCGACGTCGACGCCGTCGAGGCCGGCGACCTGCTGCTGTACGTACGGAAGGTCACTCCCGCGGAGGACTCGCGCACCATATCCGGCTGACTGGCTCCGGCCCGGGGCCGGGACGGCGGTAAGTCCCACCCGCTCCAGGGGAGCCGCCGGCGCGTGCCACCATTCGTCTCATGGCGCGCACGAGCACCGGGCCCGCAAGGGTGCTGGCGCTCGCCCTCGTGGCGGTGCTCGCCGGAATCGGCTGGCTGCTCTGGCCCGGTGCAGCGGTCACCAGCTACCGGCCCACCCAGGCCACCGTGGTGCAAGCCGCCGAGTGCGGCGGATCGGAAGCGCGGGACGTGGTGCGCTTCGAGTTCCGTGGGCGCAGCACGGTGGCGGAGCTGGAGGGTTGCGGCAACCGTCCGGGGGAGGTGCTCGCGGTCGAGGTACCGCAGCCGGCTCCCGCTGGGGATCTGACGGTGCGGCTCGCCGGAACCGGGGTGTCCGCCGAATCGATCACCGAGCGGCGGCTGGCCGCGGGGCTCACCGTGCTGGCCGGCGCCGCCGGGGCAGTGCTGGTGTGGCGGGTACGCACCCGGCAGCTCGGCTGACGTCCGCAGCCCATCACCTCGATCGCGCCGTTTAGGGTGGCGGGATGGCCCGCCTTCCTGCCCCCGAGCTCGACCTGCACCGCGCGACGCTGGCCAACGGGTTGCGGGTGGTGCTGGCCCCGGACCGCTCCGCTCCGGTGGTCGCGGTCAGCGTGCACTATGACGTCGGCTTCCGGTCCGAGCCGGAGGGGCGCACCGGTTTCGCGCACCTGTTCGAGCACCTCATGTTCCAGGGCAGCGAGAGCCTGGAGAAGCTCTCGCACTTCAGGCACGTGCAGTCCTCCGGAGGCACCTTCAACGGCGCTACCCACCAGGATCACACCGACTACTACCAGGTGTTGCCCGGCGCGGCGCTGGAGCGCGCGCTCTTCCTCGAAGCCGACCGGATGCGTGCCCCGACCATCACCGAGGAGAACCTGCGCAACCAGGTCGACGTGGTGAAGGAGGAGATCCGGCTCAACGTGCTCAACCGCCCCTACGGCGGGTTCCCCTGGATCACCCTGCCACCGGTGCTCTACGGCACGTTCCCCAACGCCCACAACGGTTACGGTGACTTCACCGAACTCGAAGCGGCGACAGTCGAGGACTGCGCGGCGTTCTTCGACGCCTACTACGCCCCGGGCAACGCCGTGCTCGCGGTCGCCGGTGACCTCGACGTCGGGCACACCCTGGAGCTGGTGCACCGGCATTTCGACGACGTGCCAAGCCGTCCCGTCCCGTCCCGGCCGTCGTTCGCGGAACCGGCACCCGACGCCGAGCGGCGCCACGCACTGCCCGACCCGCTCGCACCGCTGCCTGCGCTCGCGCTGGGTTACCGGCTGCCCGACCCGACGTGCGACCTGGCCGGCTACCTCGCGTTCGACGTGCTCGCCGGTGTGCTCGCCGACGGCGACTCCTCCCGCCTGGAGCAGCGGCTGGTCCACACCGACGAGCTGGTGACTGAGATCGGCGCCGGCTGCGGCCTGCTGGGGGCACCGCTGGATGCGCGTGACCCCGACACCTTCACCGTCACCGCGATCCATCCGGCCTCGGTGGACGTCGAGCGGGTGCTCGCCGCGGCCGACGAGGAGATCGCCAGGGTGGCCGAGCACGGCCCGGAGCCCGAGGAGCTCACCCGCGCCACCGCGCGGTGGGCGGCGGCGCTCTTCCGCGAGCACGACCGGCTGGCTTCCCGGACGCTGGCTGTCGGTGCCTTCGAGCTGCTGCACGGACGCGCCGAGTTGGTGGCCGAGCTGCCGTCGATGGTCGAAGCGGTCGGCCCGGAGCAGGTCGCCGCGGCGGCAGCCGGCTTGGCGCCCGATTCCCGTGCCGTACTGATCCTCGAACCCGAGGGAGGGGACTCCTGATGGGCCCCCGCAGCAGCACCGGTTCCCTGCACCGCGGGGCGCCAGTGGCCGCGCACCGCCCTGCCGCCGTGTCCTCGCACCGCTCGGCGGCGGAGATCGGCACCACCGCGCAGGGCCCCCGACCGGTGCCCCCGCTGGGCCGGCAACGCACCTTCCGGGCACCGGCGATGGTGGACACCACGCTGGACAGTGGCCTGCGGGTGATCGCGGTCCAGCGGCCCGCGGTACCGATGGTGGAGCTGCGGCTGGCGGTGCCCTTCGGGGGTACCTCCGCCACCCACGCCGCGCGGGCCGAGGTGCTGGCCGCGACCCTGCTGCACGGCACGTCGCGGCGGGACCGCTTTCACATCGACACCGAACTCGCCGCCGTCGGCGGTGACCTGCACGCCGGGGTCGACCCCGAGCACCTGTCGGTTTCCGGGTCGGCGCTCGCGAGCGGCCTCGACGTACTGCTCGACGTGCTCGCCGACGCGCTCACCTCCGCCTCGCATGCCGCAGCCGAGGTCAACCACGAGCGCGCCCGGCTGGTGGAGCGGATCACGGTGAGCCGCTCGAAGCCCCGGGTGATCGCCCGCGAGGCGCTGCAGCGGCACCGCTACGGCGACCACCCCGCCACCCGGGAGATTCCCCAGGCCTCCGATGTCGCCGCCGTCACCCCCACTGCGGTTCGGACGCTGCACCGACGGGCCCTGGTGCCCCGCGGCGCCGTGCTGGTGCTCGTCGGCGACCTCACACCGGCGAAGGCCGTCGACGCGGTGGCCGCGGTGCTGGGTGAGTGGCGCTCGGACCGCACCGCCACCGAACTCGCGCCGCTGCCCGAGGTGACCGGGGGGAACCTGCAGCTCGTGCACCGGCGGGGTGCGGTGCAGTCGTCGCTGCGACTCTCCGGGCAGGCGCTGCCGCGGACCGATCCGCGCTACCCCGCGCTGCAGCTGGCCAACCTCGTCTTCGGGGGCTACTTCTCCTCTCGTTGGGTGGAGAACATCCGAGAGGAGAAGGGCTACACCTACAGCGCGCACTCCGGGTTCGAGTTCACCCTGCACGGCGCCACTCTGCTCGCCGATGCCGACACCGCCAGCGAGGTCACCGCGGCGGCACTGCTGGAGACCCGCTACGAGCTGGGGCGTATCGCGATCGTGCCGCCGAAGCCGTCCGAGGTGGACAGCGCGCGGCACTACGCGGTGGGGTCGCTCACCATCGCGACCTCGTCGCAGGCCGGGCTAGCCGGCAACCTCACGGCGCTCGCCATGCTCGGACTCGACGCGGACTGGCTGCGCGAGCACCCCGCGCGACTGCAGGCGGTGAGCGCCGAGGAGGTGGCTGCTGCCGCGACCACGTTCCTCGCCCCGAGCCGGTTCACCGGGGTCGTGGTGGGTGACGCCGAGGAGCTCGCCGGCCCGCTGTCCGCTCTGGGTGGCGTGGCGCTGCCCTGAGGACGTCGGACGCCTCCCAGCGGGGTGAGTGGTCAGGCCGCGAGAGCCCTGGTCACCTGGTCGATCGAGGGGTTGGTCAGCGTCGACCCGTCGGGGAGCCGCACCGTCGGCACCGTCTGGTTGCCTCCGTTGGCGCTCTGCACGAATGCCGCAGCGTCGGGGTCGCGGTCGATGTCGACCTCGTGATAGCCGATCCCGGCGTGGTCCAGCTGCGCCTTCAGCCGCCAGCAGAAGCCGCACCAGACCGTCGTGTACATCGTCAGCTCGCTCACGGCAGATGCCAACACCGGTCACGGGGTCTGTTGTTCCGGGGGCCCCGATCGGGGCGGAACCGATCGGGACTGCCGGGGCTGGGGAGATGTCTGGATGGCCTGCGAGGATGCGGGTCGTGGCGGAGCTACCGGACGACGGGCTGGATCCCGAGCAGCGGGCTGCCGTGCTGGCCCCGCGAGGCCCGGTGTGCGTGCTCGCCGGGGCGGGCACCGGCAAGACCCGCACCATCACCCGGCGCATCGCCCACCTGGTGCGGGCCGGGCACGCGGCCGCGGGCCAGGTGCTGGCCGTGACGTTCACCGCCCGTGCGGCCGGCGAGATGCGCACCCGGCTGCGGGCGCTGGGCGTCACCGGGGTGCAGGCCCGGACGTTCCACGCCGCGGCCCTGCGCCAGCTGCGCTACTTCTGGCCCCAGGTGGTCGGGGACGAGCCGTGGCCGCTGCTCGAGCGCAAGCTGCGGCTGGTCGGTCAGGCCGCGCAGCGCGCCGGTGCTCCCACCACCGCCGACACCCTGCGGGACCTCGCGGGTGAGATCGAGTGGGCCAAGGGCAGCCTCGTCCCCCCCGAGGACTATGCGGGGGCCGCCACCCGGCGGGACATCCCACTGCCCGCCGCCCAGGTCGGGCAGGTCTACCTGGCCTACGAGCAGCTGAAGAACCAGGCCCGGGTGCTGGACTTCGACGACCTGTTGCTGCACACCGCGGCCGCGCTGGAGGAGCACGGAAGCGTCGCCGAGGAGTTCCGGAACCGCTACCGGTGCTTCGTCGTCGACGAGTACCAGGACGTCACGCCATTGCAGCAGCGGGTGCTCGACGCCTGGCTCGGGGACCGGGACGACCTCACCGTGGTCGGCGACGCGAACCAGACGATCTACTCCTTCGCCGGAGCCGCACCCCGCTTCCTGCTCGGTTTCACCCGCCGCTTCCCGGACGCCGTGACGGTGCGACTGCAGCGCGACTACCGGTCCACTCCGCAGGTGGTGGCACTGGCCAACCGCGTCATCGCCGCGGCCCGGGAGCGCCCCGCGGGGTCACGGCTGGAGCTCGTCGGCCAGCAGCCGCCCGGCCCGGAGCCGGAGTTCGCCGAGCACGACGACGAGCCCGCCGAGGCAGCCGCGGTGGTCGAGCGCATCGCCGCTCTGATCGCCGAGGGAGTGCCCGCCGGGGAGATCGCCGTGCTGTACCGGGTCAACGCCCAGTCCGAGGTCTACGAGCAGGCCCTCGACGCGCGGGGCATCCCGTTCCAGGTCCGCGGTGGTGAGCGGTTCTTCCAGCGCGCCGAGGTCCGGGCTGCGCTGCGGGCGTTGCGCGCCGCGGCCTCCGGGCCCGGCGCCGACCTCGTCGCCGACGTGCACGCCGTGTTGGGTCCGCAGGGGCTGTCCGCCGAGCCTCCCGCTGGCACCGCTGCCCGGGCCCGGTGGGAGTCCCTCCGCGCGCTGGTCGAGCTCGCCGAGGACCTGGTGGCGACCGTGCCCGGTGCCGACCTGCCCCGGTTCCTCACCGAGCTCGAGACCCGCGCCGAGGCGGCCCACCCGCCAGCCGTGCAGGGCGTCACGCTGGCGTCGCTGCACGCCGCGAAGGGCCTGGAGTGGGACGCGGTCTTCGTCGTCGGGCTGGTCGACGGGACGGTGCCGATCCAGCACGCCCTGTCCTCGGGCACTGAGACCCATGCGGTCGAGGAGGAGCGGCGGCTGCTCTACGTCGGCGTGACCCGCGCCCGGCGGTGGCTCTCGCTGTCCTGGGCGCTGTCCCGCTCGGCCGGTGGGCGCCGCAGCCGGCGGCGCAGCCGATTCCTGCACGGGCTGGTGCCCGACCGTCCAGCGCACCGGCGGCCCGAGGTGCGGACGAAGCCGAAGGAGGTCGGCCACTGCCGGGTCTGCGGCGCGACAGTCACCGGCACGCTGGCGGTGAAGCTCTCCCGGTGCGCGTCCTGCCCGTCAGATGCCGACCCCGAGCTGTTGGAGCAGCTGCGGGACTGGCGTACCGGCCGGGCGAAGGAACAGAAGGTGCCCGCCTACGTCGTGTTCACCGACGCCACCCTCACCGCGATCGCGGAGCAACGGCCGAGTGACACCGCCGGGCTGGTCGCGATCCCGGGCATCGGAGCGGCCAAGCTCGACCGCTACGGAGCCGACGTGCTGGCGCTGGTTCGCGGTGAGCAGACAACCGGCTGAGGACCGGGCCGGAAAACCAGTTGTGGGCGTCTCGTGTGGGTCCTAGCCTGCTGAGTACGGCCCTGGGAGGCCGCTGACCAGGATCGCCTTGACCCTGACGAGCGCCGCGAGGAGGTGCCGAGATGGACAGCAACGTGACCGCCGGTACCCGTGACCTCGCGCTGTCCGGGTCCTTCGCCATGCCCGTAGCAGCGGTTTGCCTCCTCGGCGCCAAGGTGCCGGTCATCGACCGCGTGTGTAGGTCCGCAGCAGAGCCCTAGGTCGTCGAGACCAGCAGGCTCATCGAGGCCGCGGACCCCGCAACGGGAATCCGCGGCCTTCGTGTATCTCCGCCCGGGTCCCCTCCATCTGTGCCTTGTAGAGGCAGCACCAGAGACAGCAGCACCGAGGAGCACCACCGGCCATCCGAGGAGGAGACACCGTGTTGACCGCCACCGTCCCGCTGGACAGCGGGGCGCCACCGGATCCGTGCAGCGAGGCTGACCTGGCCCAGCTGCTGGAAGCATCCGCGACCGGGGGCGCCACCGCGTTGCCCTGCCGCACGCACGATCCCGACCTGTGGTTCGCCGACTCTCCCAGCGAGCTGGAGCGCGCCAAGCAGCTCTGCACCCCGTGCCCGGTCCGGCACGCCTGCCTGGCGGCCGCGCTGAGCCG
>DASQWR010000116.1:0-8307 GCA_035640155.1 Pseudonocardiaceae bacterium | reverse complement strand
TGCGGCGCACCTCGACCGGCCTGTGGGTGCTGCCCGGCGGCGCGCCGGGGCAGCCGCACCTGGCCCGCGACGTCACCCGGGCGCTCTCCCGGCTCTTCGCCGTCTGCGTCACCGACTGCGGCCACGGCATGGACTCCCCGGCCACCGTCGAGGTGCTCTCCGAGGCGCACGCGGTCGCCGTGGTCACCCCCGCGACGCCGGACGGGGTGCGCAGCACCTGCGCCGCGCTGGACCGCGTCGCGGGCGCCGACCGCGCGGCGTCGCTGTCCCGTGTCGTCATCGCACTGAACACCACGAGCCCGGACGGGCGCTCGGCGTTGAACACCCGCGCGGTCCACGAGGCGTTGCAGCGCTACGACGTCCCGGTGGTGACGGTCCCGCACGACCGGCACCTGGCCGCGGCGGCGCCGGTCAGCGCGGACCGGCTCGGGGAGGCCACGATGGTCGAGGCGACGCGCCTCGCCGGGCACCTGCTGGCCAGGGCGAGGCAGCTGTGACGGGGGTGGCGACGTGACGACGCGCGTGGTGAACCGGCCGGCCCGCACCGTCCGGCCGATCGTCGCGGAGGAGCCGCTGACGATGAGCCCGCCACCGGTGCTGCCGGAGGGCGGTGGACCCGGCGGGCTGCAGAGCATCATCCCGCTGGCCGGGGCCGGTGCGGCGATGAGCATGATGATGTTCCTGCGCGGCTCCGCGTTCGCCGCGTTCGGCGCCGTCATCATGATCGTGTCGCTCAGCGCGGCGGGCGTCTTCTACCTCACCCAGCGCGGCAAGGCGAGCCGCAAGCGGCGGGCACAGCGCGAGCGCTACCTGGACTACCTGGAAGAGCTGCGGGAGGACCTGCGCACCCACGAGCAGTCCTTCCGGGAGCGCAGCGCGCGGCCGGACCCGCCGGTGACACACCTGCTGGACATCGTCGCGGACCCGGCGCGGCTCTGGGAGCGCCGCCGCGCGGACCTGGACTTCCTGCGCATCCGGGTCGGCACCGGCGCGCTGCCCGTCCGCGAGATCCAGCTGCGCGAGGAGGGCACGCTCACCAATCCCACCGATGAGTTCATGCGCGCCGAGGCCCGCGCGCTGGTGCGCCGCTTCGACCGGATCCCGGGATTGCCACTGCGGGTGAACCTTGACCGGGCCGGTGACGTCAGCGTGATCGGCGCGCGGCGCGAGGACGTGCTGCGCACCGCGCGGGCGGTCCTCGCGCAGGTGGCGGCGCTGCACGCGCCCGATGACGTCACCGTCGCCGTCCTCGCCTCCCCGGAACGCGAGCAGGACTGGGCCTGGACGCGGTGGCTGCCGCACCTGCTGGACCGCTCCGAGATCGGGCCGGCCGGACCGATGCCGCTGCTGGTCGCCGATCCGGAGACGCTCACCGCCCTGCTCGCCGACGACCTGGCGCAGCGTGCCACCGCCGCCGCGAAGTCCTACCGGCACGGCGGCGGTTCCGAGGCGGCGCGCACCCGGTCCCGGCTGCTGGTGATCGACGACGCGTACGGGCAGGTTGCCCGCGGGGTGGCTACACCGGACGTCGCGACCGGGCTGCCCAGCCTCGGCGTCACCGTCGTGCACCTGCTCGCCGACCGGCTCGACGAGCCGGGCGAGATCACGCGCCGGGTGACCGTCGACGGTGCCGCGGTTACCCTCGAGGACCTCGCCGCCCCCGAGCCGGTGGTCGTGCACGGCACGCTGGACGACGCGCCCGTGCCGCTGGTCGAGGGCCTCGCCCGCCGCATCGCGCCGTTGCGCCTCTCGGCCGACTCCTACGACGACGGGTCCGGGACCCCGCCCGCCGATTTGGCCACGCTGCTCGGCACGCCCGATCCCGAGCACCTCGACCTGCAGCGACTGTGGCGCCCCCGCCCGGAGCGCGACTTCCTGCGGGTGCCGCTCGGGGTGGACGCCGCGGGGCGCCCGACGCTGCTGGACCTCAAGGAGTCCGCACAGCTGGGGATGGGCCCGCACGGCCTGTGCGTCGGGGCCACCGGGTCGGGCAAGAGCGAGCTGCTGCGCACCCTGGTGCTCGCGCTGGTGACCACCCACTCGCCCGAGCAGCTGTCGATGGTGCTCGTCGACTACAAGGGCGGCGCCACCTTCGCGCCGTTCGCCGCGCTGCCGCACGTCGCCGGGCTCATCACGAACCTGTCCTCGGATGCCACCCTCGTCGAGCGGATGTACTCCAGCGTGGACGGCGAGGTGCTGCGGCGCCAGCAGGTGCTCGCCGACGCCGGCAAGATCACCGACATCACGGAGTACAACCTGCGCCGCGCCGAGCGCGGGTACCCCGACGACATGCCGCCGCTGCGCCACCTGCTCGTCATCATCGACGAGTTCGGCGAGCTGCTCACCGCGAAGCCGGAGTTCGTCGAGCTGTTCCTGCGGATCGGCCGGATCGGGCGCTCCATCGGAGTGCACCTGCTGTTCTCCAGCCAGCGCATCGAGCAGGGCAAGCTTCGCGGGCTCGACACCTACCTGTCGTACCGGATCGGGCTGCGGACGCTGTCCGAGATGGAGTCGCGGACGGTGCTCGACACGCCCGACGCGTTCCACCTGCCCGCGCTGCCGGGCAACGGCTACCTCAAGGTCGATGTCACGGTCTACGAGAGGTTCAAGGCCGCCTACGTCTCGGGCCCGCTCACCGACGGCGCGGAGGCCGAGCTCGCGCCCGTCGTGGGCCCGCTGGTGAAGCCGATGCCGCGGTTCGGCCACCCCACCCCGTCCGGCGCAGCCACCGCCGGGGAGCCCAGTGCTCCCACCCGCCGCACCAGCGGCCCCACCCTGATGTCCACCATGGTGCACCAGATCGCTGCGGTGGGCCGGCCGGTGCCGCCGATCTGGCTGCCGCCGCTGCCGCCCGCCCTCACCCTGGACCGCGCGGGCGGTGGCTTCGACGTCACGCCGCGCGGGGTGCGGCTGCGCTGCACCCAGCACGCGGGTGCGGGGCTGCAGGTGCCGCTCGGCATCCTGGACGACCCGGCGCGGCAGTGGCAGGGACCGTGGCTGCTCGACCTCGCCGCGGGTGGCGGGAACGTGCTCGTGCTCGGCGCGCCGAGCACCGGCAAGACGACCGCGCTGCGGACGATGGCGCTCGCACTGGCCACCACGCACACGCCGACCGACGTCGGGATCTACGCCATCGATCTGCTCGGCGGCGGGTTGCGCGCGCTCTCCGGGCTGCCGCACGTCGGCGGCGTCGCCAGCCGTGACGACCGGGAGCGCATCCGGCGCACCCTCGACGAGGTGCACGCGATGCTCGCCGAACGCGAGCAGCTGTTCGCCCGCCACCAGCTCGACACGGTCGCCGACCTGCGGGCCGAGCGCGCCGCCGGCCGGATGACCGAGCTGGCGTGCACCGAGGTCGTGCTGATGCTCGACGGCTACGGCCAGCTGTTCGCCGAGTTCGAAAGCCTGGAGAAGCCGGTCTTCGACCTGCTCGCGCGCGGCGGGCGTTACGGCATCCACGTCGTCGCGACGGCGCGGCGGTGGAACGAGGTGCGTGCCGCGCAGCAGGTCGCGTTCTCCCAACGGGTGGAGCTGCGCCTCGGCGAGCCTGCGGAGTCCAGTGTGGACGGTAAGCTGGCGCGCACCGTGCCGGCCGACCAGCCCGGCCGAGCGCTCACCACCGACCGGCTCTTCGCGCAGATCGCGCTGCCGCGGCTGGACTCGGTGCCCGACGCCGCCGGCTCCGCGCTGGCCGAGGCCGCGACGATCGTCCGCAGTGCCTGGACCGGACCGTTGCCCCCGCCGGTGCGGGTGCTGCCTGCGGTGCTGCGCGCCTCCGATCTGAGTGACGCTCAGCCCGCTCCTGGGTCCGTGGCCTTCGGACGGTTCGAGAGCGACTTCGCGCCCGCGGTGCTCGAGCTGTTCGGCCGCGATCAGAACCTGCTCGCGCTCGGCGACTCCGGCACCGGCAAGACGAACCTGCTGCGCCTCGTCGTCGAGGGTCTCGTGCAGCAGTACAGCCCCGAAGAGCTCGTGTTCGCGGTGTTCGACCCGCGGCACGGGCTCGCGGACGCCGTGCCCGAGCCGTACCGCGGCGGGTACGCACCCAACTCGACGCTCGCCCAGCAGCTCTCGACCGCGGTGTGTCAGGAGCTCACCCAGCGGGATCCGACCCAGCGGGATCCGGCGGGCGGGCCGAGCGGGGGGCCGCGCATCGTGCTGCTCATCGACGACTACGACGTGCTCGCTGCGTCGGCGACGCAGCCGCTCGGGCCGTTCGTGCCGTTCCTCGCCGCCGGACGCGACCTCGGGCTGCACGTCGTCATGACCCGGCGCGTCGCCGGAGCGTCACGCGGGCTCTACGAGCCGTTCACCCTCGGGGTGCGGGAATCCGGGGCGCTCGGGCTGCTCATGTCCGGCGACCGGACCGAGGGGCAGCTGTTCGCCGGGGTGCGCCCCATGACGCTGCCTGTCGGCCGCGCCCAGTACGTCCGACCCGGCGAGCCCGTTCGCACCGTCCAGACCGCATTCCTCGACACCGCAGGAGGGCCCTCGTGACCTTCGACATCGTCGCGCTGTGTCGCGACCGGCCCGACGTCGCCGTGACCCTGGTGGCGCTGCGGGAGGCCGGGCCCGAACTCAAGGTCGACAGGATCGAGCAGGCGCAGCTCATCCAGCTCTACCACCCGGACGGGCGGCTGCTGATGACCACCGAGGGGGCGCGGCTGGTGCAGGTGCCGGGCGAGGCACGGCGGCTGCTCGGCATCACCGACGAGGTGCCGCACCCGGTCTGGTGGGTAGAGAGCCGGTCGCCGGGCGGGGATCCGGAAGCGGAGTCGGTCGCGCGCCGCTTCGCCCACGCGCTGGCGGCGCAGACGGGAGGCACGACGTGGTCGAGCAGGTGACCTGGCACCCGGCGGCCGACCGTGCCACGACCGACGCGCTGGTCGCCGAGCAGGACCGATCCGTCGTGTCGCTGTCGAGCTGGCTCGCCGACGCTGCGGTGGAGGCCGTCGCGACCGGTCGGATGCTGCAGGTGCTGACTCCCTTCCACAGCCGGATCACTTACCCGCTGGAGCTGATGCTGCGCGACGCCGGCTGCCAGTGGATCGTGCGCGAGGGTCCTGAGCTCTTCCGCGACGGCCTCGCCGGCGTCCGGTTGCGGTGGAACGGCGCGCGCTTCGCCACCGACCGCAGCGCCCCGGTGCCCGACGTGGACATCCCCCAGGCCGGGTCCGGGGACCTGGAGCTGCAGATCACGACGCTGCACCCCGCTTCGGCGGAGCTGCAGCTGGGTGCGAGCACGGAGGCCGCGGTCCGGGCGATCACCGGCTCGGACCCGACCGGGTGGGGCACCTCCGAGCCGTCGACGCAGCCGTGGTCGCCCCGCGAGATCACGGCGTTCTGCCGAAACCGGGCGCCGACGTCCACTCAGGTCGTCGTCACCGGCAACGGGGTGCTGGGGCAGATCCTGGTGGAGCGGACCGAGACCGCGGTGCGCGAGCAGGTCCGACTCTCCGGTCCCCGAGCCGGCGTGGTGGACCAGGCGGCGATCGAGTCGCTGGCGGCGGACGTCGCAGGCAGCGCCCGCTCGATGATCGTCGCCGCGCACCCGGGGCGGTTCGACGGGCTGCGCGGCGGGCAGTTCACCATGCCCGCGCTGCCCTACGGCATCCTGGTCGGGCACCCGGTGGTCGCGGAGCGTGGGGTGGCGCACGCCCAGCAGGCGCCGGTGACGCTGACGTCCATCCTCGGCGACGGCGCCCGCCAGGCCTGCTGGTGCCGCCTCGACGCCGGGCCGGACAGGCCCTACGAGCTGCTCATCGCCGTGCTGGAGCACTTCGGCCTCGCACCGGAACACCGGCCATAGCCGCCGGCGTCATCAAGTCGCGGCGCCCCACGTCGCGAGGCCACCCCCGGGAAGCGACACGATGCTCGCCGAGGATCGACTGGATCCTCGGGCGCGATGGTGGGCTCGGCGGTGGCTGCGCGGGCGAGGAGTTGATCGGCGGCCGCATTGTCCGCCGGTCCAGGTCGAGTCGCCTGCCGTGGTTCTCGCCGATCCAGGACCCGTCCGGTTGGGTGCTGTCGGCCGGCTCGAAACCGCCCAGGACCGTTGGCGGCGGCCAACAGCCGCACCTCGTCGCGCTCGTCGGAGCCGGCACCACCTTCAACAACGGAGTACTCGGCGAACGGCCCACCAACACCACCCAGCAGGACCCGGAGAAGGTCGTCGGTGATCAACTCAGGCCACGCCGTCCACAACTCTGACGATTCCTCCGAGTCGACGCTCGTCAATTGTGCATCCTATCCGCAAGATCTCGCGCGAACACGGCAGACAAACTCCGTAGCTTCCGCGTCGGTGATCTCGACGTGGTCGTCGTCGTTGTGGCCAAGGTCGTACCTGCGGAAGTAGTCGGTTGGTTTCCACACCAGACTGCGTGTGAATACCTCATCGACCGTGCGACCTTCTGCGGTCCGACGACGCATCACGCCGCTCGGGTTCGCCCGAGTGCGCCCTGAGGTGATGAGGCCGTAGTAGCGAACGTCGGTGGGGGGGCGGCACCGGCGGAAGACCACCAGCGCTCGCCCGCAGCCACCTCATCCAGGTATTTGGGAGGTGCTCAAGAATGTCGGGCCCAGTGGACAGGGGAACCATCCTTGGGACGATAATCGCGCCGCTCATCAACCCGTCACGGACATCTCCGCTCTCGATAAACCTCGTTGTGTCCACCGAGAAGCCGTAAGCGTTGGCGTACTCCCGCGTACGATCCTCACGAATGGCGACCGGGCCGAGTTTGGGATGCTCGACGTCGGGTCCGAAGTGGCGCCGAAGAAAGTCGTCCAACCTATCTCGCGCCTCAGCGCTGGTGATCTGCTGCTGCTCTGCGATCATCACTCACTTCCCGATCGGCAGGTAGAGGATATCGACGTTCTCCTCCAGAGTCGCGAGGCGGCCGGTCTGGCCGTCGAGGAATACTACACCTTTCTCATCGTGCACGACGTTGAAGACATGAGCTGAGTCATCCCAAGGACGAAAAACGTACACCATCCCGTGGCTGCCCTCTCCGCGAGCGGCGATGTCTCCGATGATTTCGTCGTAGGACGACACGGCTCGGATGTAGCGCCTCGACGCCGGGCCGGGGAGGCCCTACGAGCTGCTCATCGCCGTGCTGGAGCACTTCGGCCTCACACCGGAACACACGCCATAGCCGCCGGCGTAATCAAGTCGCGGTGCCCCACGTCGCGAGGCCACCCCCGGGAAGCGACACGATCTGCACCCCATGCGGCCCGGTGAGCGTCCATGCCTCGTAGTCCTCACTGGCAGGGACGCGCAGCGATGCGGCGTCGAGATCGAGCGCGAGGCTGCCGTCGTGTTGGGTTACGCAGCGGCGCACCTCGCGGTGCAGGACGCCGAGCATTTCAGCCCGCTCCGCGCCGGATTCACCAACCACTCGGCCCTGCCGACCCGGAGGAGGAACGGCTCCTCGATCCGGAGGCACCAGTCACCGATCAGCACCGTGACCGCGTGGTCGTAGCGCAGCTGCGTCACCCGCGCACCCTGCACCTGCACCTCGGTCATGAATCGGCCCTGCAGCACGGCACCGCGCCGGCCGAACAGCGCCGCGAGACGGTGCCGTGACTGGCACAGAGGAACGTCAGGATGACTGCCATGGCTGCCCCTCAGGGCTCCCACGCATACGCGCGCGGCGCAGGGCTTGGCGGGAGATGCGGTCGGCGCGCCGCAGCGGGTCGGGCAGGCGATACCGCGGGCTCAGTGACCAGCTTGCGCTTGAACGAGTCCTCGCCCTTGAGCACGAAGTCGGGGTAGCCCTGCATGCGGGCACCGTCGATGTTATCCGCCACGGAGGTGACCTGCGGGCTGATCTGCCCCTCGTCAGCCCGCGCACCCGCGAGGAAGCGGTCCGCCGCCGCGGCCGCACCACCACCGCACAGCGCGGCACCCGCGCTCTTGGTGCCCACCACCGCGGAGACCACGTTGAACGTGGCCATCCCGGCGGCCCGGGAGTTGTCGCCCTGCCCCCCACTGGTCGTAGGCGATGATCCCCTTCCCGGCGTTGACCAGCGTGGCGCCCAGGGTGCCCTTCGGCAAGCCCGGCAGGTCGGTGAACGAGTTCGCGATCAGCAGCGGCGGGGACAGCGCGAGCGCGAAGGTGTCCATTCCCTTCCAGGCGTCCCCGGCAGTACCCCAGGGCCAGTCCCCGGTCACCGGGTCCCGTCCGATCAGCGAGCCGAGGTCGACGACCATGTTCTTGGCGCCATCCCACACCCCACTCGGTCTACTCGGGAGTGCGCGCCAGTGCCCCGGGGCTTAACTCAGCTTCGCCGTGAGGCGCTCCACAAACT
>DASQWR010000115.1:0-5532 GCA_035640155.1 Pseudonocardiaceae bacterium | reverse complement strand
GCGGTACCCGACGATCAAGCTGCACGACCTGCGGCACTTCTACGCCTCGGGCCTCATCGCGGCCGGGTGCGACGTCGTCACCGTCCAACGCTCGCTCGGGCACAGCAGCGCGACGGTCACGCTCAACACCTACGCGCACCTATGGCCGACCGCTGAGGACCGCACCCGCGCACCCGCTGCCTCCCTGCTCGCCGACGTGTTCGGCGTACTGACGAACGACTGACGAACGCTCCGGCCGCTTGAGCCCCTGACCAGCAGAAACAGGGCCGAACTACACGTTGAAGCGAAACTCCACGACCTCACCGTCGGACATCATGTACTCCTTGCCCTCCATCCGAACCTTACCGGCGGCGCGGGCGGCGGGCAGCGAACCCGTCTGCACAAGATCGTGGAAGGAGACGATCTCAGCCTTGATGAACCCGCGTTGGAAGTCGCTGTGGATGACCCCGGCGGCCTCGGGTGCGGTGGCTCCCTTGCGGATGGTCCACGCCCGGGCCTCCTTGGGCCCGGCAGTGAGATAGGTCTGCAGCCCGAGGGTGTGGAAGCCGGCGCGGGCCAACGCGTGCAGGCCGGGCTCGGACTGCCCGATGGACTCCAGCAGCTCGCGGGCGGACTCCTCGTCCAGCTCGATGAGCTCGGACTCCACCTTGGCGTCGAGGAACACGGCGTCCGCGGGTGCGACGAGCTCGCGCAGCTCCGCCTGCCGCCCGAGATCGGTGAGCACCTTTTCGTCGGCGTTGAAGACGTAGAGGAACGGCTTCGTGGTGAGCAGGTTCAGCTCCCCGAGCTCGCCGGTGTCGACCTCACCGCGGGCGGCGAACAGCGTGCGTCCACCGTCCAGGACGGCCTTGGCCGCTTCGGCCACCGCCAGCGCGTGGCGACGGTCCTTGTGCGTCCGGGCCTCCTTCTCCAACCGGGGCAGGGCCCGCTCCAGGGTCTGCAGGTCGGCGAGGATCAGCTCGGTCTCGACGGTGGAGATGTCGTCCCACGGGTCGACGCGGCCCTCGACGTGGAGCACGTCGGGGTCGTCGAACACCCGCACGACCTGGCAGATCGCGTCGGCCTCACGGATGGTGGCCAGGAACTTGTTGCCCAGCCCGGCGCCTTCGGAGGCACCGGCGACGATGCCCGCGATGTCCACGAAGGACACCGTGGCCGGCACCACCCGCGCGCTGGAGCACACCTCGGCCAGCCGCCCGAGCCGGTCGTCGGGAAGCGGGACCACGCCGACGTTCGGCTCGATGGTGGCGAAGGCGTAGTTCGCCGCCAGCACGTTGTTGCGGGTCAGGGCGTTGAACAGGGTGGACTTACCGACATTGGGCAGGCCGACGATGCCGAGGGTGAGGCTCACGAGACATCGAGTCTACGGGCGCCGGCGCAGCACTGTGACCGCCCAGTCGGCGTCTGGGTGCTGGCGAAGCCCGCCACGCTCAGCCCACGCTCATGAGCGTGCCCTGGACATCGTCGGCGATGTCCGCGCTGATCCGGCGGTGGGCCTCCTCGACGAATGCCTCGTGGATCTCGAAGCCCCCGGCCCGGCGCCCGAGACGCCTCGCCACGACGATCGTCGTACCGCCCCCGGCGAACGGGTCGACGACGATGCTGTCCTCCTGGCTTGCGGCGCGGATGAAGAACTCGGCCAGTCCTTCCGGCATGGCCGCGGTGTGGGCCACGCCGCGGTGCTGGTTGTAGGTCTGGGGCACGCTGACGACGTTGCCCGGGTCGGCGCCGCCGAGCAGGTAGGTTTTGGTGCGGTCGCGCCCGAACCCGGCGTCGGTGTTGCGTCGGCCGAGCCGGTCGAGTTTCCTGCGTGCAATCTCCGCCTCGTCGGCCCGGTAAGGCACCCGTATGGCGTCGAGGTTGAACAGCGGCTTGACCCCGCGGGCGAAGTGGTAGACGTACTCGAAACTGTCCTTGGTGCGCGGTCCGAACCGGCCGGGGACCGCGTTCGGCTTCGCCCAGATGTAGGTCTCGATCTAGCGCCAGCCCATCTCCTGCATCGCCAGCACGAGTTGGTAGACGTACGGGTGGCGCTGGCTCTTGAGCGGGCCGCGGTTGGCGACCCGGTTCTTGATGTTCAGCACGAGGCTGCCGTGCTCCGCGGTCGCCGCCAGCATGGCTTGCGCGAACGGTAGGAACCACTCAACGTAGTTGTCCGGGTGGATGCGGCTGTAGCCCCGGGCGTCAGCGTAGGGCGGGCTGGTGAAGAACAGGCCGACGCTCGCCGAGGCAGCTTGGGGAGCCAGTCGAGCGCGTCGCCGTGCGTGACGCCGTCGGACAGCACCCGCGTCAACACTTCCTGTTGCGGCTCAGGCCCGGTGGTCACAGCCGGACTCTATCGGCGGCCGGTGACACTTTCTGGACCGCGGGACGGGCGTGTTCGGCAACCGCCCTCGCCCGGCAGGGCTCCCGGGACGGCGAGACTACGGGCGCCGGCGCAGCACGGTGACCGCCCAGTCGGCGTCCGGGTGCCAGCGCCGCAGGTCCCAGGTGGCGAAGCGGTGCTCGCACTCCAGCCCGGCCGTGGCCGCGTCGGTGTCGAACTCGGCCAGCGAGTAGGCGCGGTCGGTAGCGAACCCGGTGACCAACGCGCCGTCCGGGCGCAGGTGCGCGGCGAGCCGCTGCAGCACGGCGCGCTCGGTGCCCGGTGCGGTGTAGACCATGACGTTGCCCGCCGCGACCGCCGCGTCGAAGGGGTCACCGTCCAGGTGCAGCTCGGCCAGGTCTGCGACGTGCACCTGCAGCCCGGGTACCGGCGGTGCGGCGGCCACCAGCACCGGGTCGATGTCCACGCCCACCACCTGGTGGCCGCGTCTGGCCAGCTCGGCAGCGAGTCGCGCCGTGCCACACCCGGCGTCGAGCACCCGGGACCCCGGAGCGAGCAGCGCGTCCATGAACCGTGCCTCACCGTGCAGGTCGGTTCCCTGCGCCGCCAGATCGGCGAAACGGCGCACGTATGCGTGGGAGTCGGCCTCGCTGCGCTCGTCCTGCCATCTGGTGGGTCCCACAACAGGGCGCCTACTGTGCGCGATCAGTCGCCACCGTCGTCACCGCCACCACCATTGTCGTTGTCACCGCCGCCGTTCTCCACGATGCCGCCGCCGTCCTCGCCGCCGTCCTCGACGGTGTCGGTGCATGCCGAGCCGAAGACCATGGCCAGCGCGGCGGTGCCGGTGAGTGCGGCAGTGCGGATGGGTCGTCCCGTAAATGTTGTCATGATCACCGGCCTACCCGGCACGGACCGCGGGCAAACACTCCACCACCGTGGCCGATTTCCGCCAGAACCCGGCCGGGCGACGTGGCAGCATCGCCTGCATGTTGCTCGGCCACGCCCGCTGCTACCGCGCCGTCGCCTCCCGCGACACCCGGTTTGACGGCTACTTCATCGTCGCGGTCCGCACTACGGGCATCTACTGCCGGCCGTCCTGCCCGGCGGTGACGCCGAAATCGCAGAACGTGGCCTTCCTGCCCACCGCGGCGGCCGCGCAGCTCGCCGGTTACCGGGCCTGCCGCCGTTGCCTGCCCGACGCCGTGCCCGGGTCCCCGGAGTGGGACCTGCGCGGCGATCTGGTCGCTCGGGCGGTGCGGCTGATCGCGGACGGCGTGGTGGAGCGTGACGGCGTTCCCGGGCTCGCCGCGCGGCTGGGCTACTCGACCCGCCAGCTCAATCGGGTGCTCACCGCGGAGCTCGGCGCCGGGGCGCTCGCGCTGGCCCGGGCGCACCGGGCGCAGGCCGCCCGGGTGCTCATCGAGACCACGGCGCTGCCGCTGGCGGACGTCGCGTTCGCCGCCGGGTTCGCGTCGGTGCGCCAGTTCAACGACACCGTGCAGGCGGTCTACGCCACCACGCCCTCCCATTTGCGCGAGCGGGCCCAGCGCCGCGGCACGCCGGTTACCGCGGGCACCATCGCACTGCGGCTGCCGTTCCGGGCCCCGCTCGACGCGGACGGCCTGCTCGCGTTCCTGGCCGCGCGGGCGGTCCCGGGCGTGGAGGTGGCCAGCGCGGGCGGCTACTCCCGCACCCTGCGGCTGCCCCGTGACGCCGGCACCGCGGTGCTGCGGCCAGCATCGACCCATATCGCTGCCACGTTGCGGCTGACCGACCTGCGCGACCTCCCGGTGGCGGTGAGCCGGCTGCGCCGGTTGCTGGACCTGGACGCCGACCCGGCGGCCGTCGACACCGCACTCGCGGCCGATCCGCACCTCACCGGGCCGGTCCGCGCGACCCCGGGCGTCCGGGTGCCGGGAACCGTCGACGGCGCCGAGACCGTCCTACGCGCGGTGCTCGGCCAGCAGGTGTCGGTGGCGGCGGCGCGCACCGCGGCAGGGCGGCTCGTCACGGCGCTGGGTGCGCCGTTGGAGACCCCGGACGGCGAGCTCACCCGGCTCTTCCCGACACCCGAGGCGGTGGCCGAGCACGCCACCGAGGTGCTCACCGGCCCGCGCCGCCGGATCCAGGCGGTGCGGACGGTGGCGGCGGCGCTGGCAAGCGGCGAGCTGGTCGTCGACTCCGGGCGCGACCCGGAGCAGCTGCGCGCCGAGCTCGAGGCACTGCCCGGCCTCGGCCCGTGGACCGCGGGGTACGTGGTGCTGCGGGTGCTCGGCAGCACCGACGAGCTGCTGCACGGGGACCTGGCGATGCGCCGGGGTGCGGCATCGCTCGGCCTGCCCTCCGACGTGGACGGTCTACGGACGTACGCCCGGCGGTGGCGACCCTGGCGTTCCTACGCCGGGATGCACCTCTGGCGAGCCGCGGCCCAAGGGGTCGCGAGAACGGAGCGGACAGCATGACGACAGCACACGCCTCCACGGTGGACACCCCGGTGGGGCCGTTCACGGTGCTGGTGGACGGCGACGGGACGGTACTCGCCTCGGGGTGGACGGCGGATCTGCACGCGCTGCTGCCCCAGGTCGCCCCCGCGCTGCGCCCGGCAGAACCGCACTGGTGTGCCGAGCTGGGCGCGGTGACGGCGGCGGTGATCGCCTACCACCGCGGCGAGCTCGCTGCGGTCGACACGGTCGCGGTGCGGCAGCAGTCCGGGCCGTTCCGGCGGCAGGCCTGGGACGTGCTGCGCGGGGTGCCGGCCGGCGCACCGGTGAGCTACACCGAGCTCGCTGCCAAGGCCGGCCGGCCCGAGGCCGTGCGCGCCGCCGCCTCGGCCTGCGCGCGCAATGCCGCGGCGCTGTTCGTCCCGTGCCACCGGGTGCTGCGCAGCGACGGCTCGCTGGGCGGCTTTCGCTGGGGAACCACAGTCAAGCGCTGGCTGCTGGAGCACGAGACGCCGCGGTAAGCCGTTCGAGGCGAGCGGGGTCGAGGTCAGTTCGGCGCGCCTCGACAGTTCTGCCGCCGTGGTGCGGCACCCTCGGGGCCCATGAACGGCACAGCGATCGCGGCCACCGCACTGCTCATCGGCCTCGCCGTGGGCGGCCTGCTGGCGTGGCTGATCGCCGCGGCGGGGCGTCGCGCCGCGGTTGCCGAGGCCGCCCGCACCGCGGACACCGCTCGGGCGCGCGTCGAGTCGGAGCTCGCCG
>DASQWR010000114.1:0-13649 GCA_035640155.1 Pseudonocardiaceae bacterium | reverse complement strand
GCCGCCCGGCTGTCGTCGTGATGTGCACCAGCCCGGCAGACGTCGTCGCCGCAGTCGCCTACGCCCGCCAGGAGGAGCTGGAGATATCGGTCCGAGGCGGTGCGCACAACACCTCCGGATCAGCCGTCGGCGACGGGGGACTCATGATCAACCTTAGCCGGATGAACTCCGTCAGCGTCGACCCCGAGGCCCGGCGAGCCCGAGTCGGCGGGGGTGCGCTGCTCTCCGACATGGACGCGGCAACGCAGGAGCACGCCCTGGCCACCCCCGGCGGCCATGTCAGCCACACCGGGGTCGGCGGGCTGACCCTCGGTGGCGGGATGGGATGGCTGACCCGCAAGCACGGGCTGGCGACTGACAACCTGACCGGCGCCGAGGTGGTCACCGCCGATGGCGCGGTGGTGTGGGCCAGCGAGGACGAGCACCCGGACCTGTTCTGGGCGCTGCGTGGCGGCGGCGGGAACTTCGGGGTGGTCACCACCTTCGAGTTCGCACTGCACCCGGTCGGCCCGATCGTGCACTTCGGCCTCTTCTTCTGGGAGGCCGACCGCGGTACCGAGGCGCTGCGGCTGATCCGCAATACCGTCGCCACGCTGCCCCACGAGTTCAACGCAATGATCGCCGCACTGAACGCGCCGCCCGCGCCGTTCGTGCCCCAGCAGCACCGGTTCGTGCCCGGGTTCGCGTTGCTGCTGACCGGGTTCGGGTCGGCCGACGAGCACGCCGAGCAGGCTGAGCGGATCCGCACCGCACTGCCGCCGCTGTTCGAGTTCGTCTCGCCCATCCCCTACACCGCGCTGCAGCAGATGCAGGACGAGGCAACCGCGTGGGGCCAACTCGACTACGAGAAGGGCACCCAGCTGCCCGATCTGACCGATGATGTGATCGCGGTGCTCACCGAGCACCTCCCGAAGCGCGCCTCGCCGCTGTCGATTGTCATGTGTTTCCGGCTGGACGAGGCGTACTCGGAGGTCGCCGAGGACGCCACGGCCTACGGCGGTGGCCGCTCCCCCCGCTATGCCCTGACGCTGGTCGGGATGGCGCACGACATGAACACCTGGGTCAAGGACCGGGAGTGGGTCCGCGGGTTGTGGGACGCGCTGCAGCCGTACTCACTCGGCATCGGCGGTTACATCAACAACATGGTGGAGTTCGAGGAGGATCGGATCCGCGCCTCCTACGGTGCCGAGAAGTACGATCGGCTGGCTCGGATCAAGGCTGTCTACGATCCCCAGAACGTCTTCCGGCACAACGTGAACATCCCGCCGACGATGTAGCCGTTGCGTAGCACGGTCAGCCGCGCCGCGGCAACGGCGGTCGACGAGCAGCACGTCTGTGCCGCGGCACGTTGGTTGGCCGGTCAGAGAGGGGCAGCCGGGTCACGGATGATGATCCGTGTCCCGGGCACCGCGGTCGCGAGTGCCGCGATGTCGTCGGGGTCAGAGGTAAACACGACCGCCGTGTCCGACGCCGTACAAGCGGCTACGACGTGCGCATCGGCGATCCGGTCACTGCCGTGCCCCGTGTCGTGCAGGATCGCTCCAACCAGCTTGGCAAACCGCTCGTCGGTGGGCACGACCTGAATCCGATGACCGCCCCGGTCACGCGCCAGCGAAGCCTCGACGCGACGAGTTCGGGCGGTTCGGCGGCAGACCTCGGCAAGGGTGATCACCGCACAACGTGCGCGACCACCAGCATTGAGTATCTCTCGCATCAGAATTCGGAGCTGACGGCCTCGAGGGGTGTCGAGGACGTCGAAGGTCGCGGCGTCGAGCACGAGCAGCACACTCACGCGGCGCTCGATCCAGGCTCCTCGCCACGCTCGAGAGCATCGACAAACGCTCGTGCCGCCGTTCTTTCCTCGGGCGTTGCGGTCCCATACTTGGCGTCCAGCTCGTCAAGCCAGGCCAGCAGCGCTCGTCGATGAGCGTGATCGGCAACGGCCTGCCGCAGAGCGTCGTTCGCTGCCGCCGACAAGTTACGGGCGTCCAGGGCTTGCAGGGCCTCGACGACGTCCTCATCAAGATTCAGCGTGACGCGACGCTGGTTCACAACAACATCATGGCACTTAGCACTGGTGTCGATGAGCGTTGCGCTAGGTTTCGGCACCAGACTAAGCATCGGAAGGCCAGACGTAGGGCAGGCCGGGTTCGACGTCGGTGAAGATCTCGCCGTACCAGTACGGATCCTTGGCCAGCAGCGACGACCGGTGGCTGCGGTGGAAGCTGTCGTCGCCCAGCCAGGGCGGAAGCTGGCCGGCTCTTGCCAGCTCTGCCTGGTCGCGGACCCTGCTGATGCCGAGTTTGATCAGCTCGTCGCAGATCTTGACGTCGCACGTGTCGGCCCGTCCCCGGCTGCACCACTCCCGGCAGATTGCGATGCCGTAGGCCCCGAGGGCCTCCTCGTAGCCCCGCCACATCCCGACCGCCGGATGGTGGCGCCAGCCGTAGCCCGGCACGGTGATGGCCCGGGCGATCTGCAGGACCTCGACCCGCTGCTTGCCCAGCCGCCTGTCGTCGAGGACCCGGGCGCACTCCACGAAGTCGGGATAGGGCAGGAACGTCTGCATCAGGGCCGATCGCGGTCCGAGCGCATCTCGACCCGGTCGGAGACACGCGGCACGTTCTCGGCGGAGTCGCCCTCACCGAGGGCAGCAGCCGTGAGCCGGGCCATGCGCTCGCAGGCGTGCGCGACGAACTTCTCCTGCTGGGAGCGGCCGAACAGACACAGGCCGAGGCGCATGAGGGGGTTGCGGACCGAGGCCCGGCGGGAGAAGCGGCAGATGACGAACTCGACGTCTCCGCTGTCGAGCCACTTCCAGACCTCGTAGTCCATCTGCCCCATCTCGAGGTGTCCCTGCAGCGTCCGGTAGTTCCAGCCCCACACCCGGACTGTGCGGCCGTCCACGTCGCGGGTCTCGTCGCGCACACCCCCGACTCGCACGCCGAAACGGAACCGCAATCCGTAGAACCGGGCCTCGAGAAGCATGTCGCGCCCGTCGAGGGGATTGTCAGGCTCGTAGACGGCCCGCACGACCGTGGGATCGGCGAACTCGTAGTCCCGCATCAGCCGCTGCGCGGCCTCCCAGCTTCCTCCCGGCACCGGCGGTCCGGGCGGCTCACCGGGAAGGGGCTGTCGGTAGTTGTCCACGACCCAGCCGTTCTCTGGGGTGTAGTCGGCGCGCCGGTCGACGTCGAAGTTGACCGTCTTGTCGTGGAGCTCGTCGAGGATGCGCTTGGAGTCCGGGTCGCGAACCGGGCGCCCGCCGTCCTCGACCTCGTCCACTCGGCGAGTCTCCACATCGATCCCACCCACGAGTCGCCCTCCGACCCGCCTCGCGGCTCGTTCCAGGAACGACGTCCACATGTGGAGCTGGACCTCCTTGGCCATCCGGAGGTTCTGGTAGAGGAGCTTGGAGAATCTGTCACCGCTGCGAGCCCAGGACTCGATGGTCAGTTTAACGTCGCCGCCGTCTCCCGACGCCCGAAACTCGATCTGGCCCGCTTCCAGATGGCCCTCCAGCGTGGCCAGGCGGAACGACCGGGGGGTCACCTCCACCACCCGCACCGGGCCGTCCCAGGGCCCCGGCATCCGCACGGCGAACTCGTCTCCCACCCGCAGCTCGCCCTTGTCGCCCTTGACCTTGGTGAAGCGAGCGAACTCCGTGGGCGCCACCCGGTTGGGGTTGGCGCCGATGAGGCCGATGAGCTCCTCGGCTGAGGACTTCGCATCCCGGATGCGCGTGCAGTAGCGGCGGCGAAACAGGGGGCCGACACCCTGCTCCGCCGGCTGAAGCTCGTCGCAAGGCACGCCTGAGGGCAGCGGCGGAGGCGAGTCCTCCCGCTCCAGGCCGGGCAGCTCTCGTCGATGCAGGGGGGTGGTGCGCCACAGGTAGTGCCAGGAGGTCAGGGCGATTCCGACGGGCCAGACAGACGCAGTTGCGATTCGCTTGGCGAGCGTCGGTCGGCGGGGCACGGGATCCTCCACTCCGCGGTCCGGGAGGTGGGACGGCATCGGTACCTGTACCCGGTCCTGACCAGAACCTACCCGGCGCTGTGTACCGTGACCGGATGGTCACGCGACTCATGTACTCGGCGGGACTGCGCGGCTCGCACCTGCACGTCATGTCGCTCGGCGGGGTGCTGCTGTGTGTGGGCCTGTGGATCAGGGCCAAGACCGTCGACCAGGACGAGCGGGGTAACGCCGAGCGCCGGGCCCTGTTCGTCGGGCTGTGGCCCCCCACCCTCTGGCTGATGGGCGACTCCCTCGAACGCCGCGAGTAGGTCGCGCTCCCGGACGCAAATGCTCGCTCGGTCTCGCGTCACCCTGCCAAAGCTCACCGCTTCCTGTTGGTAACGCGTGTCTCCGATCTTGCCCGCTGGTCCGTCAGTCCCCGACATCCTCGTCGTCCTGACCGCCTCGACGACCGCGACGGACGGTCAAATCTGCACAGCACGGCACCGGGCGTGATCACGACCGGATCGCCGCACTGGACTGCCATTCGTCGCTCTATCAGAGGATCTGCCGGCGTCGAAGGGTGCGAGCGCCAGTGTACATCTGGTGCGGGATGGGGGAGAGTGCAGAGACAGCGAACCAGCGCAAGGAGGTGCCGTGACCGGCGAGGAGATTGTGCTCGGCCCGCTGCCCAAGGGCATCACGCTCGCGAAGGAGGGTATGCACAAGAGGGTGTGGAACGTGCTCGGGCACACCTACTACATGAAGGCGGCAAGCGAATCGAGCTTCGCGTTCGAGACATTCGACCCGCCCGGGACCGGTGTACCGCCGCACGTGCATCCGACCCAGGACGAGCACATCTACGTTCTCGATGGCGTGTTCACCCTCTACCTCGACGGCAAGTGGGAGACCGCAGGCCCTGGAGACACCGTACGAATGCCGAGGAACCTCCCGCACGCCTACTACAACCGCAGCGAGGACAACACACGAGGACTGTTCTGGGTGAGCCCGGCGGGTCGTCTCGCCGAACTGTTCGACAAGCTGCACAACCTCGAGGACCCGGTTGAGGCCGTGCGACTGTCCGCCTTGTGCGACGTGGACTTCCTACCGCCAGGATCGGTCGAAGGTGCCTGAGAGCGTGTTGAGGAAGGTGATCATTGCCAGGATTGGCGGCCGGATGCGGTCCGCAGCAGCCGGCGGGCGACGGCGACCAGCCGCCCGATGTAACCACCGTCGGCCGAAGACCAGCGCGAGGGAGGGCAGGGCCATCCTCGTCCGGTGCTCCCGGCGGCCCTACCGGTCGATCTTGTATCTTCGATGATGCTCCCCCGGTTGGACTCGAACCAACAACCCTGCGATTAACAGTCGCATGCTCTGCCAATTGAGCTACGGAGGAAGGCACCGGCCGGGAGCTGACGCCCTCCGGCCGAACGCGGTCCACCATATCGCATGATCTGGGTACCCAGTCCTGGTGTCCACCGGGGTGCTGGTGCAGGATGGGCCGCCACGCCCGATGACATGAGGAGGACGGCCATGCTGATGTTCTTGGTGGGAGCTGCGACCGGGTACGTGCTCGGTACCAAGGCCGGCCGGGAGCGGTACGAGGAGATCCTGGCGTACTGGCACCAGCTCGTCGACCAGGAGGCGGTGCAGGAGGCCACCGAGGCGGCCCGGGCGAAGGTCAACGAAGCTATCGGCGGACGCCAGTAGCAGGACCGCAGCGCGATCGTGATCACTCGCGGCCTGTCGCAGTGATCACGGTCGCTGCGCCACGGCGAACACCCGCCGGACCGGGAACCATGTCGAGCCGTCGCGCGCGCGGGGATAGGCCTGCCTCAGCCGCGGGGCCAGCTCGGCGCGGAAGCGGTCCCACTCCGCGTCGGGCAGCGCGGCACGGACCGGTCGCAGTGCGGTCGCGCTGATCCAGGTCAGCACCGGGTCGTCTCCCTCCATGCGCTGCAGGTAGGTCGTCTCCCAGGCATCGGTCCGGCATCCCGCCGCAGCCATCAGCTCGGCGTAGCCGGCCGGGTCGAGCACCGGGTCCTCCCGCAGCGGCGGCACCCGCTGCACCCACGGCCGCTCTGCAGCCAGCTCGCGGACCAGCACGTGCGAGGGAGCAGCGAAGTTGCCCGGCACCTGCATCGCGAACCACGCCCCCGCCGGCAGCGCGGCCAGCCAGCCCGGCAGCAGGTCGATGTGCTCGGGCACCCACTGCAGCACGGCGTTGCAGACGACGACGTCGGTATCCCCCGCCGGGGACCAGGCCCGCACGTCGACGAGCCGAGCGTCGATGCCACCTGCCCGGGCCTCGGCGACCATCTCCGGCGAGCTGTCCAGTGCCTCGAGCACGGCATCCGGCCAGCGTGCCGCGAGCTCCACCGTGCGCGTACCCGGTCCGCAACCAAGGTCGACGACCCGGCGCGGCCGGTTCGCGGCGACCCTGGCCAGCAGGTCGCGGAACGGCCGGGCGCGGTGGTCGTCAAACTCCTGGTAGCTCGCTGGGTCCCAGATCCCGGTCACGATGAAACCCAGATACCGGTCACTGCTGGGAGCGCGCCTGCCGCCAGCGAGCCGCGATCTCGGCCGTGACGGCCCGCACCGTCCCGCGGTCCGTTCCCGGGTCGGGCCGCACCTGGAGCACCACCCCGTCCCGGCCCGGCACCTTGCGCTGCACGAACCACGCGCCGCCACCGGGCAGCTCGCGGTGCTGGCTGGAATGGATCGACCCGGCGATCCGGGTCCGCACCAGCTCGGGCACCCTGCCGGGGTCAGCGAGCACGAACCGCTGTGGGCGCCGGTCGGCCAGCAGCACCGCCTCTCCGGCGTCGCCGTCGGGCACCGCTTCGGTGAGCACGAGCGCGCTGCGGTCCCACACCGCCTTGCTGACCCACTGCCAGCCGATCCGCCGCGCCTGCCCGCCCTCGGGCACCCACAGGCCGAGCTGGGTGAGCACGAGGTGCCCGCCGCGGGCGAGCGCGGCCACCGCCAGCACCTGCTCCTCGCCGTCGAGGCGTCCGGGAAATCCCGCCGGCAGCTCGGGTCGCCCCGAGAGCAGGGACACGAGCCGGCGCCAGACGCTCATCCAAGCGCTCCCATCGCCTGCTCCCGCAGCGCCTTGTGATACTGCTCGAGCGCGACGAGGTCCCCGAACAGGTGATGGAACTCGTCGGCGTCCTCGGACGGCGAGAGCCGCTGCAGCCGCGACTTGAGGTCCGCGACCTGTCGCCCCACCAGCTCCGCCTGCAGCCCGGCCAGCACCCCGTTGACGTAGCGCACGTCGGTCTCGTCCCGGGTCGGCAGCGTCTCGACGGAGAGCTCCGAGAGCAGCGTCACCAGCGTCGGGTGGACGCAGTGCGCGCGGACCGCCTCGATCCACGCCGGCCCCGAGAGTCCTGTCGCCGTGCCGCCCGCCGCGCGCACGGCGGCGTGCAGCGCCCGGTACGCGGGGTGCCCGAATGCCTCCTCGGGCAGCGCGTCGTACACCGGACCGGCCAGCGCGGGCAGCTGCAGCGCCGCCTTGAGCACGTTGCGCTGGGCGTCGAGGCGCGGGTCGCGCCGTGGTGGCAACACCGGGCCCTGCCCAGCGGCCTCGTCGGTGGCCTCGTCGGTGGTCGGGCGCCTGCGGTTTCGGGCCACCGCCGGCGCGCCCGAGGTCTCCCGCACCCGACGCAGCACGCTGCCGACGTCCTCCCAGCCCACCCAGCCGGCGAGCTGACGGGCGTACTCGTCGCGCAACGCATGGTCCCGGATCCGCGCGACGAGGGGGACGGTGCGACGCAGCGCCTCCACCCGCCCCTCCGCGGTGTCCAGGTCATGCTCGCCCAGCAGGGTGCGCACGGCGAAGGTGAACAGCGGCTGCCGGCGTGCCACCAGGTCACGCACCGCGGCGTCACCGTGCGACTGGCGCAGCTCGCACGGGTCCTTCCCGTCCGGCGCGACCGCGATGAACGTCTGCGCGGCGAAGCGCTGCTCGTCGTCGAACGCCTTGAGCGCCGCCTGCTGCCCCGCCTCGTCCCCGTCGAAGGTGAAGATCACCTCGCCGCGGAACGCGTCGTCGTCCATCAGCAGCCGGCGCAGCACCGAGATGTGTTCGGTGCCGAACGCGGTGCCGCACGAGGCCACCGCCGTGGGCACCCCGGACAGATGCATCGCCATCACGTCGGTGTAGCCCTCCACGACCACCACCTGGTGCCGCCGGGCGATTTCCCGTTTGGCCTTGTCGATGCCGAACAGCACCTGCGACTTCCGGTA
Organism: Pseudonocardiaceae bacterium; assembly: GCA_035640155.1. Classification (GTDB taxonomy): domain Bacteria; phylum Actinomycetota; class Actinomycetes; order Mycobacteriales; family Pseudonocardiaceae; genus JALYQB01. The sequence continues at coordinate 5,444 of DASQWR010000114.1, read as the reverse complement.
GACGGGACTCTCGCTGGTGTTGAGGTACTTGGCCTCGATCCGGTCGTCGTCGAACAGCCGCCGCGCGCCGAAGCCGACGACGTCCCCGCCGAGGTCGCGAATCGGCCAGAGCAACCGGCGGTGGAACCGGTCGATCGGTCCCCGCTGCCCCTCCTTGGCGAGTTGCGCCTGGTACAGCTCGGCGAGCTCGAAGCCGCGCCCGAGCAGGTGCTTGGTCAACGAGTCCCAGCTCGCCGGCGCGAACCCGCACCCGAAGTCGACTGTCGCTGCCTGGTCGAAGCCGCGCTCGGCGAGGAAGTCCCGCGCCGGGCGCGCCTCGGCCGATCGCAGCTGCTCGGCGTAGAACTCGGCGGCGAGCTTGTTCGCCTCCACCAAACGGGAGCGGGTGCCGCGGTCGCGCTGCACCGACGAGCCGCCGCCCTCGTAGGTGAGCCGGATGCCGACTCGGTCGGCGAGCCGCTCGACCGCCTCGACGAATCCCAGATGCTCGATCTTCATCAGGAAGTCGACGACGGAACCGCCTTCGGCGCAGCCGAAGCAGTGAAACGTGCCGTGCGCGGGCCGCACGTTGAACGACGGCGTCTTCTCGTCGTGGAACGGGCACAGGCCCTTCAGCGACCCGGCCCCAGCACGGCGCAGCGCCACGTAGTCGCCGATCACCTCGTCGATCCGGTTGCGCTCACGCACCTCTGCGATGTCGGAGTTCCGGATGCGTCCCGCCACGGTGGCGAGTGTAGGTCGTGACGCCACGCCGGCAGCTCAAGCGGCAGGATGGTCACCGTGAGCATCGGTGCGGACGCGCTCGCCGCCGAGTTCCAGCGGCACCGCGCCCACCTGTTCGGCGTCGCCTACCGCCTCACCAGCTCGCGGGCTGACGCCGAGGACGCGGTGCAGGAGGCGTGGCTGCGGCTGGCACGGCTGACCGACGGCGAGCGCACGGCGATCCGCAAGCCCTGCGGATGGCTGACCACCGTGGTGAGCCGGATCTGCGTGGACCGGCTGCGCTCCGCGGTGGCCGTGCGCGAGCGCTATGTCGGGACGTGGCTGCCCGAGCCGCTGCTGACCCGGCTCGACGGCCCGCCCGACCCGCTGGACGACGTGGTTCGCGACGAGGGGGTGCGGATGGCTGCCCTCGTGGTGTTGGAGTGGCTGACGCCCGAGCAGCGGGTGGCGTTCGTGCTGCATGACGCGCTCGGCACCCCGTTCGCCGAGATCGCCGACGTGCTCGACTGCTCGGTGGCTGCCGCTCGCCAGCATGCGTCCCGGGCCCGCCGTGCCGTCGCCGACGCGGACCTGCCGCCGCGCGTCGGGCTCACCGAGCAGCGCGCGGTACTCGAGGCATTCCTCGCGGCGCTGGCCAGCGGGGACCTGCGCGCCGTCGTCGCGTTACTGGCGCCGGACGCCGTCGTGCTGGGTGACGGCGGGGGTCGCGAGCGCACCGCGCGCCGGCCCGTCGTCGGCGCGGACAAGGTCGCCCGGTTCCTGCTCGGGCTGCAGCAGCGCTATGGGAAGGAGCGGCTCGCCGCGACCACCCCGGTGCTGGTCAACGGTGATCTCGGCCTGCTGTTCCCGGCCTCCCCCGGCGACATCACGCATCCGCCACTCGCCCGCCGGGTGTCCTGCTTCGCCGTCCGGGACAACCGCGTCGCAGCGGTCTACGACATGGTGAACCCGGACAAGCTCATCGCGGTCCCGGGATGACGTCGGCCGGGACCGGCACCCGGCAGGCCGCGCCAGAGGTGAACCCCTGGTCGGTGATCCCCAGTGCGTGGTTGAACCGCGCCCGGTGGTTCTCCACCGCGATGGCATAGGTCAACTCCACCACGCCCCGGTGGCCCAGCTCGGCGTCGAGCCCGGCGACCATCTCCTCGGTGACGGACATCGGTTGCGCGGTCATCGCGTCGGCGTAGGCCAAGGCCTGCCGTTCGAGCGCGGTGAACGCCGCCGAGGTGCCGTAGTGCTCGATCTCGTGCAGCCGCGGGGCGTCCAGCCCGTGGTGGCGCGCCAGCATGGCGCCGAAGTCCACGCACCACGAGCAGCCGATGTTCGTGGCCACCCGGTAGACGGCCAGCTCGCGCAGGCTCGCCGGCAGGTGGCGCATCGCGCGCTCGTTGGCCAGCTCCCACAGTGCGTAAGCCGACAGCACGGGCCGGTGATGGGCCAGCACGGTCAGCGGCTCCGGCACGGCACCGAAGCGCCACCACGCCAGCCGGTACAAAGACCGCACCAACCACCCTGCAGCGCGGGTGGGTACTCCGGGAACGCGTGGCATGTGCCGCCTCCTCGGTGCGGGCCCGCCCGGTGCGGGCCGTCACCAGAGGGACGAGGCGACGTGAGAGAACGTGACGGCTCACTGCCGCGGATCGGGCAACCGCACCACCTGCTCCACTCGGGGCAGCTCCCGAGCCCCCGCCCCGGCCTGCGGTCCGACGGGCCGCAGGCCGGGGCTCCCGGACACCCGCCGTGCCCCCACCGTCCGGACGCTCAGGCCCTATGGGCGTTCAGCCCAACGGGGAACGAGGCCTGCCGGGGGTCGGTCCCCGGGCGTAGGCTGTTTTCAGCACTCAGCTTCTGACCCCTCAGCCGAACCTCCAGGAGGGCAGTCATGGCCTCGATCATGGCAAAGATCCGCAGCTTCCTGAACAGCCCGCAGGGACGACGGCTGACAGATCAGGGCCGCCGGATGGCCAACGACCCACGGATGCGCCAGAAGCTCCGGGGCTTGCTCTCCCGGCGGCGCCGGTTCTGACCAGCCGGTCGAATCGGGCACGGTCTGCTCAGTCGGTTCAGGACCCCACAGTCGGTTCAAGATCTACACAGCCCGTCGTCGGTGATCCAGCGCTGCTGCCAGCCCAGCACTGCGGTCACCACCACGCCGGTGGGAACGAGCAGCGCGTCCAGGCCGCGGCCGGGTTTGCCCGGCCGCCGGCGCCGGCACGCGATCGGGGCTACCGGACCGGCGGTGCCCATGGGCTTTCCTGCCGGGCCGCCGACGGCTGTCAGCATGGTGCCGGGCTCCAGTCCAGGTCGCGACCAGAACCGACGTCACGTCCGGTGAGGGTGGCACACCAGCGCAGCGCCTGGGCATCGGTGAGCGAGGCCACCTGGTCGACGACCACGCGCAGCCGTTCTGCGTCCCCTCCGGACGCCGCCCACGCCGGACGCAGCGCCGGGTCGAGTGCCTCGGGTGCCCTGGCAGCGAGCTCGACGCACAGCCTGGTCAGGAGCGCACGCTGGTCGGCCTGCACCGTGAGCAGCCGCGGATTGCTCATCACGAACCGCAGCGCCACCGCCTTGAGCAGGGCCACCTCGGCGCCCACCCGCTCCGGTACCACCAGGTCGGCGCGGTAGCGGCACAGCGGCCCGGGCTCGTGCTGCTCGAGCGTTGCGCCGACCACCGCGGAGGTGAACCGGCCGACCAGCTCGCTGGTCAGGGCCTTGAGCGCCACCTGGGCACGCAGCGAGCCGTCGTAGCGGCGCAGCGCATCGACCACGTCCAGCCGCAGCAACCCGACCGCAGCCGCCTCCAGCACGGCGGGAGGCAGCCGGCTGAAGTGGCCAGCGGCCAGCGTGGCGATCGTGGCCCGTTCGTCGGGGTCTGCCAGTGTGTCCAGGTCGATCCGACCCGCGACGATGCCGTCCTCCACGTCGTGCACGGAGTACGCCACGTCGTCTGCCCAGTCCATCACCTGCGTCTCCAGGCAGCGCCGGCCCTCCGGCGCATCCTCGCGAAGCCAGCCGAACACCGCGGCGTCGTCGGAGTAGACACCGAACTTGCGGCGACCCTCACGGCGGAGCCAGGGGTACTTGACGGTGGCGTCCAGCGCGGCGCGGGTGAGGTTGAGCCCGTGGCAGCGGCCCCCCGAGTCGAGCACCTTCGGCTCGAGCCGGGTGAGGATGCGCAGGGTCTGCGCGTTGCTCTCGAACCCGCCGCACCCGCTGGCGACCGCGTCCAGTGCGGTCTCGCCGTTGTGCCCGAACGGCGGGTGCCCGATGTCGTGGGCGAGTCCTGCGGTGTCGACCAGGTCCGGGTCGCAGCCGAGCGCGGACCCAATACTACGACCGATCTGCGCGACCTCCAGGGAGTGGGTGAGCCGGGTGCGCGGCACCCTTCCCTCCCATGGGCCCACCCATGGACCCACCCATGGGCCCTCCGATGGGCCGACGACCTGCGTCTTGCCGGCGAGCCGGCGCAGCGCAGCGGAGTGCAGCACTCGAGCCCGGTCGCGCTCGAACGCGCTGCGCCGCTCCGGGCCGGATCCGGGCAACGCTGCCCGTTTCCCGGGCTCCGGCAGCAGCCTGGCCCGATCGCGCTCGCCGTACCCCGGGACGTCACCGGCCTGACCGCTCATCGTGCTCCAGCCTATGTGGCCGGTCATCCCAGATCGGTGCCCCGCGACTCCGCGGAACCGTGGGTCAGCTTGTAGTACACCAACGCCGCAGTCTCCCGGGCGATGTAACGCGCCTGGATCTGCCGGGTCTGCACCACCGGCCCGCTGCGGGTCGGGGAGACCTGCACGTCAAGCCCCGTGTCGCGGGCCATCGTCCGGGCCCGCAGCGAGTGCCCCGGATCGCTGACGATCACCGCGCTGGACCAGCCCGACGCCTTCCCTCGTTCCGCGACGGCGCGCACGCTGCTCAGCGTGTCGCTGCCCTCGCCGACGGCCACCACCACGTCGGCGGGGATGCCGTAGGACAGCAGATACCGCCGTCCGGCCTCCGCCTCGGTGTACGCGTCACCGGGCAGCGCGCCACCGACGGTGACGATCACCGGGGCCACCCCTGCCCGCCACAGTCGCGCGCCGTGGTCGAGCCGCGCGGCGAGGAAGTCGGACGGCTCGCCGTTGTACTGCGCCGCGCCCAGCACCACGATCACGTCCGCGTCGCTGCGGTCGTCGACGCGGGCCACCTGCCACACCCGGAACCCGATACCGCCGACGACGAGTGCCGCCATCAGCACCACACCGAGCACCAGCCGCAGCAACCACCGGGCCGGGCCGCACCTCTCAACCACCGATCCGGCCCGCCGTCCCACCCAGCGGTGTGCCGGCGCGCCCGGATCGGGCGGCGATCACCTCGGCCACCACCGACACCGCCGTCTCGGCCGCCGTCCCGGCTCCGAGATCCAGTCCCACCGGGCCGTGCAGGTGGGCGAGCTCCGCCTCGGTGAGACCGGCGGCTAGCAGCTGGCCCGGCTGCACGGTGCCGAAACCGTGCCGTTCCAGGACGCGCACCACAGCGGTCGCGCGCCCCTCGCCGGCCCAACGCTGCAGCGCCTCACCCGCTCGGCGTCGGATGATCGAGTCCTCGGTACTCACGTGCTTCATGCTCGCAGACGGTGCCAGAGGCGGGTCAGGCCGCGGCCGGTCAGCAGCCGACGAGGCGCGCGGCGAGATACGGCTCCACCTGGTCGAGGGCCACCCGCTCCTGGGCCATGCTGTCGC